>JAOPWF010000758.1 GCA_025965815.1 Mycobacterium sp. | reverse complement strand
CCGAAGACCGCCGCGCCAATCCCCGCGACGACCTCGCCACCATCGTCGCCACCGCCAAGGGATCCGACGGTGAGTACCTACCGAAGTCCTACTCCTACGGCTATTACATGGCCATCGCCACCGCCGGACACGACACCACCTCGGCAACCCTGGCCGGCACGCTCCAGCTGCTGTCCCAACACCCCGACGTGCTGGCCCGGGTCAAAGCGGATCCGAAGTTGATCCCCAACCTCATCCTGGAGGCCTTGCGGATCGTCGCACCGGTCAAACACTTCACGCGCCGCGCGGAGCAGGATTACACGATGCGCGGTCAGACCATCAAGAAGGGCGACCGGTTGATGCTGCTGTTCCAGTCGGGCAACCGCGACGAGGACGTCTTCGACCGTCCCTACGAGTTCGACATCGACCGCAAACCCAACAAGCAGATCGCATTCGGCCACGGCCCTCACATGTGCATCGGCCAGCACCTGTCCAAGCTCGAACTGAAGGTGATGCTCGAGGAACTGCTGCCCCGCATCGAGTCGATCGAACTGCTCGGACCCGGGCAGTACACGCAGACCAACTTCGTTGGCGGCCTGAAGCACCTGCCCGCAAAGCTCAACTTCTCCTGAATGGCTGAGTGTCCTATGACGACAATTGATTACCCCCAGCTCTACATCAACGGCACGTGGGCCGCGCCCGCCGGTCACGACACCATCGAGGTCCATTCGCCTGCCACCGAGGAGCGGATAGGTTCAGTGCCCCGCGGCAAAGAGGCCGACATCGATGCCGCTGTCGCAGCGGCCAGGACGGCGATCGACGCCGCCGACGGATGGGCGACCTGGGATCCGAAGGAGCGCGCTGACGTCCTCGAACGGTTCGCGGTGGAACTGGAAGCCCGCGGTGCCGAAACGGCGCGACGGGTGTCGATGCAGAACGGGATGCCGATCTGGCTCGCCCACCAGTTCGAAGCCGTCTTTCCGGCACTGCTGGTGCGCTACTACAGCAACCTGATGACCAGTGCGCCGGTAGAGGAGTCGCGTGCCGGCATGTTCGGCGGCACAACGCTGGTGTCCAAGCATCCCGTCGGCGTCGTCGGCGCAATCGTGCCCTGGAATGTCCCGCAATCGATTTCGTTCCTCAAACTCGCACCCGCGTTGGCCGCCGGCTGCTCCGTCGTCCTGAAACCGGCCGAGGAAACCGTGCTCGACGCGTTCCTCGTGGCCGAGGCCGCCGCCGCAGCGGGCCTACCCGACGGTGTCCTCAACGTTGTTCCCGGCGGCCGCGAAGTGGGCGCCTTCCTGGTCGAGCACCCGGGCGTCGACAAGGTCTCGTTCACCGGCTCGACCGGCGCGGGCCGCTGGATCGCCGAAGCGTGCGGGCGGCTGCTGAAACCGGTCACCCTCGAACTCGGTGGCAAGTCCGCGGCGATCGTCCTGGACGACGCCGACCTGGCCGCCTCGCTCGATGCCTTCTTCGGGTGCACCCTGCTCAACAACGGTCAAATCTGCTGGCTCAACACCCGGATACTGGCCCCCCGCAGCCGATACACCGAAATCGTCGACATCATTACCGATTTGGCGCGCTCCCTGACGGTGGGCGATCCTCTCGATCCCGAGACCAAGGTCGGCCCGCTGGTTTCGAAGCGCCAGCGCGAGCGCGTCGAAGGCTACATCGCCAAAGGCAAGAGTGAAGGCGCCCGAATGACCACCGGCGGTTCGCGGCCGGCAGGACTTGACCGCGGCTGGTTCCTCGAACCCACCGTGTTCGCCGACTTGGACAACAACGCGACGGTGTCACGCGAAGAGATCTTCGGCCCAGTGCTCTCGGTGATCCCCTACTCCACCGTCCAGGAAGCCGTCGCACTCGCCAACGACAGCGTCTACGGCCTGGGCGGGAGCGTGTGGTCATCGGATCCCGAACGAGCGATCAACGTCGCTCGCCGCGTTCAGTCAGGGACCGTCGGAGTCAACCACTACGTCAATGATCCCGTCGCCCCTTTCGGCGGAATCAAGCAAAGCGGGATGGGTCGGGAACTCGGCCCCGAGGGGCTTCACGCGTTCCAGGCCTACAAGACGATTTACCTGCCGCCACCGCCGGACAGCGGTCAATGACGTCCGCGTCCAACTGATTTCGTGTCACTTCCACGGATCGGAGCAAGTAAGCAATGTCTGCGCCCGCCGTCACAACGCCCAGCGCCAACGTACATGAATTCACAACCGACCTGATCGTTCGCCAGCGCAGCACGCCCGCAGAAGGTGTGGTGGTGCTTGACCTCGCACATCCGGAGAACGAAGACCTGCCACGCTGGGAACCAGGAGCCCACATCGACCTGGTTCTCGGTGAGGGCATCACGCGGCAATACTCGCTGTGTGGTGACCCTCGCGATTCGGGAATCTGGCGCGTCGGGGTCTTACTCGATCCCAACAGTCGCGGTGGTTCGCGCTATGTCCACGAAAACCTCGAAGAGGGAACCACCGTACGAGTTCGTGGCCCCCGCAACCACTTTCCGCTAGTCGACGCGCCGTCCTACCGCTTCATCGCGGGGGGTATCGGCATCACCCCGATCGCCGCGATGATCGAGGCCGTGCAGCAGGCAGGTAGCGACTGGACGCTGTTGTACGGCGGCCGGACCAGGGCGTCCATGGCCTTCGCCGAAGACCTTGCAGAGCGCTACCCCGAGCGGGTGACGGTGTGGCCGCAGGACGAACGGGGTTTTCTGGACCTCGACTCGCTACTCAAAGATCCCGAGGACAACACCCTGGTCTACTGCTGCGGGCCCGAGGGGCTGCTGTCGGCGGTCGAGCAGCAATGCTCCCAATGGACGGCGGGGATACTTCATATCGAACGGTTCGCGGCAAAGGCACCCACTGAGGAGCAGGCTGCAGAAGCGCTCGAGCGCTTTGACGTGGTGTGCCAACGTTCCGGGGTGACATTGGAGGTGACATCCGACAAGTCGATCCTGGAAACCCTCGAAGAAGCGGACATCCCGATCATGGCCAGCTGCTACGAAGGCATCTGCGGTACCTGCGAAGCGAGGGTGTTGGAGGGAACGCCTGATCATCGCGACTCGATGCTCACCGAGCCAGAACAGGCTGCCGGCGAAGTTATGTTGGTGTGCGTGTCGCGCTCGTGCAGCGAAAGGCTGGTGCTGGACCTGTGAATACCAACTACCCGAAGAAGTGCTGGTACGTCGCGGCCACCTGCGACGAGATCACTGAGTCGCCGCTGGGTCGCCGCTTGCTCGACGAGGATGTCGTGCTGTGGCGCGGCGCAAGCGGACAAGTCACTGCATTCGAAAACCGTTGTGCGCACAGAGCATTCCCGCTATCGCATAGTCGCGTCGACGGCGATCGATTGGTCTGCGGTTACCACGGATGTACATACGACACCCACGGCAAGTGCGTATACACGCCGACCCAACCCCAAGTTCCGACCGGGATGAGCGTGCCCGTGTTTCCCGTCCTGGAGGAGCCACCGTTCGTCTGGATCTGGCTGGGACCGCCAGCCGCTGCCGCCGCCAGCCAACCGCCGAACATGCCGTGGATCAACGACCCGGCGTGGTCGACATTCGCGAGTGCCTGGCAGGTAAGCGCCAACTACATGATGGTCCACGAACACTACCTGGACTTCAGCTACGCCCCCGTCGTTCATAGGACCGATCTGCCCCCCGGGATGAACCGTATGCCGGCGTTCAACGATGTCGAGGTGACCGAAACGACCGTGTCCTACACCCGACTATTGCCCGAACTTCCCCTCGCTGGCTGGCAGGCCGACGCCACCGGACTGGACCGTGCCTCCACGTATAAACATCGTGAGGGCGGCACTTTCGCCTCGCCGGCGATGCACCGCCAGTACTGGGATATTGAAACCTCGAATGGCAAGGTGTACACCACAACTCGGACCCACGGCATCACGCCCGACAGCGAAAACTCTACTCACGTGTTCATGCAGGGGTCGCGTAACTATGCAACGGATCGCGATGTGGTGACCACCGGTCTGAGGTCGTTCCTGGCCGAGGTTGCGCGACGCGACACATCCATTCTGGAGATGGCGTCCAACCACTCGGGTTACGACGGGTGGCGAGGCGGAGTGGAATTTCAGGCCGACGCGGCCGCCCTGCGCGCTCGACGCATCGTCGGGGTGATGTTGGCCAAAGAAGCAGGCCGCTCGGCGATACGTCCCGGACTCGCGCCCAACAGTAGGAGCGACTCGCTGAGCCCTCTTCAGCCCGTCACATTTGGCGGTTAGCGACAACACGTGCGGTCCGACCAACTCCCGAATGGTCGGCGACGAACTGCAAAGGTGCGGCATCGACATCGATTGGGGCTGGGGTCTTGACACGCT
Organism: Mycobacterium sp.; assembly: GCA_025965815.1. Classification (GTDB taxonomy): domain Bacteria; phylum Actinomycetota; class Actinomycetes; order Mycobacteriales; family Mycobacteriaceae; genus Mycobacterium. Next base: position 633 of record JAOPWF010000758.1, on the reverse strand, counting down.
CTCGGTGACCGGCTGCAAGCTCGGGCAGGCATGTGCCGATCACGGAGTCGCTCTCGATGACGCGCACCGTGCGCTCGCCGATGCTCGTGCAACCGCCCACCTGCTGGCGGCGGTCGCAGACTACTTCACTCGAACGGGCGCGGCGGCAAGAGCCCACCCTATTGGGCTCCGCCGCTGCCCCGGTCCCGCGCCGTCGGAGAAGGCTCGATGGCCGCGCGAATCAACCATTAGCTCCTCGCCCCGGTGTGAGCGATGCCGGTACCACGCACGACTCCACCCTCTAGATCGTGGCTTCCACCGGGTGGGTGCCCCCGGTTACGGTGAGCTCGCCGTCACGGACGGGTTCGTTGCACGCGGCGCAGACGGTCAATAGGTGGAACTCGGCGCCGCAGGTGTGTTGGAAGATGACTGGCTCGGCGCCGGGGTTGACGTATCGGTCGCCCCATTCCTTGAGCGCGAGCAGGATGGGCCGAAGGGCTTGCCCGGCGTCAGTCAGCAGGTACTCATGGCGTGGCGGACGCTGCGAATATTGCCGGCGCTCGATCACGCCTGCTTGTTCGAGTTTGCGCAGCCGTGCGGTGAGCACGTCGCGCGGTGCCCCGGTGCTCATGGCGATGTCTTGAAAGCGGGTGT
>JAOPWF010000727.1 GCA_025965815.1 Mycobacterium sp. | reverse complement strand
TCGCCGAGTACACCACCTTCATCCGTCCGGACCCACAGCACGCCAGCGTGGTGGCCGGTGTCGCGATGCTCGACCAGAACGTCGTCCGGGCACACCTCGTCGCGGGCACGAAGGAGCCTGGAGGCGGGGCATGGCCCGAACGCGCCATGGTGCCCGACGCGCTGCGCCCGACGCTGCTCGCGACGTTCAATTCGGGGTTCAAGTTCGCTGACACCGCAGGAGGTTTCTACGCCGACGGGCGGATCGGGAAGCCGTTGAAAGCGGGTCTCGCGTCCGTAGTCATCGACAGCGTCGGTGCCGTCTCGATCGGACAGTGGGGGCGTGACGTCACGATGGGGACGGATGTGGTCGCGGTCCGTCAGAACCTCGACCTCGTCGTCGACGGGGGACGGCCGGTGGCGGGTCTCACCGGGAACCCGGCCGGGCAGTGGGGTTCGGCCAGCAACCAGTTCCAGTTCACCTGGCGCTCGGGGATCGGTGTCGACGCACAGGGGAGGCTCGTCTATGTCGGCGGCGACCACCTCACGCTGTCCACCCTCGCGGGCGCCATGGTGCAGGCCGGCATCGTGCGCGGAATGGAGCTCGACATCCACACCGGAATGGTGAGCTTCAGCTCCTACCGGCCGGACCTGGCGGGCGTGGCGCCGGTCAAGCTGCTCCCGACGATGACCCGGCCGGCCGACCGCTACCTGGTGCCTGACCAGCGCGACTTCTTCACGATCACCCTGCGGACCGCGCCGGTGCCGGGCTCCGCCCAGCGTGGCTGATCCCGGCTCGGGCATAAGGTAAAGCGCGGTTTTACCCTAGCGATACCGCGCGCTTTCCCGGCTGCTTCTAGCGTCGGCTGCGTGCATGTACTCGCTGTGAACGTCCTCGACTCGCGGTCGTTGCTCACCGGTCTTGGTGCCCTGGGCGTGTTCTTGGTGCTCTTCGCCGAGACCGGGCTGCTGATCGGGTTCTTCCTCCCCGGTGATTCGCTGCTGTTCACCGCCGGCGTCCTGGCTGCTACCGGCGCGCTGTCCGGGGGATCGTCGCTGGTGACGCTGATCCTGGCGGCGGTGTTCGGCGCCACGATCGGTGCGCAGGTCGGTTACGTGATCGGCAAGCGCGGCGGAAAGGCGATGCTCAAGCGCGTCAGCCGGCCCAGCTTGCACGAGGGTGTCGAGCGCGCGGCGAAGATGTTCGAACGGTACGGCTACGGCAAGGCGATCGTGCTGGCGCGTTTCATCCCGGTCGTGCGAACGGTGCTCAACCCGCTCGCGGGGATCGTTGACGTGCCCGCGCGGACCTTCGCCGCCTGGCAAGTCCTTGGCGGTCTGGTATGGACGGTCGGGGTGATCATGGCCGGCTACGCGCTCGGCTCGTCGGTGCCCAACGTCGACACCTACCTGCTGCCGATCATCGCGGTGATCGTGGTGGTCTCGCTGACTCCGCTGGCGCTCGAGGCCTATCGCTCGCGCCGGGCGAAGCGCGCGGCGTAGGCGCCCCGGACCCCCGGCAGGGGAGGTCGAACCCCCCTAGGCCTCTCCCGCCGGGCCTTCTTCCAGCTGACGTTCTTGCTCTTAACCTTTGCCTGGCCGAACTCGAGCTTTCGCGCCTTTAGCCTGGCGTTGGTGACATCATTCGAATCCGGACGGACTTCCCGGTCGGCCATCTGCTGGGCCCGACGGCGTGCGCGCCGGGAGAACGCTCTCTGACCGGACTCGACGTCGCCAGTGACGGCAACGACAAGGACACCGTATGACTACGCAGACTCCGGAGATGGCTTTCGACGCGGACACCGAGACGGCGGCGGGCGCCTTGCGCTGTTCTGACGCTGAACGTGAGCGCACGAGCTCCGCATTGCGGGTGGCGGCCGGTGAGGGCCGGCTGACGTTGGACGAGGTCGACGAGCGCCACGCGAGGATCTACAGTGCACGGTTTCGCCACGAATTGGACGCACTCACCGCTGACCTCCCGACGTCCGCTGCAGCCGAGACCGGCTGGCACCCCGTCATCACGATGGCCCGCCGCCAGTTCGCCGTCGACTTGTCGGCGCTGATCCACCGCGGGCGAACAGAGGTCAGCCAGCGCCGGAGGCTGGCGCTCGCGGTGGCGGCACTTGTCTTGCTGCTGTGTGCAGTGGCGATGGTCGTGCTCGCACTGCACGGCATAACCGGAGACGGATCCGAGCACGCCGGCGTCGGCCGGGATTGAGTATCCTCTACCAGCGACTGCGGAGTCGGGTCCGGCTGCTTCCGGTGACAGGAGAGACACAGGGATGAGAGGGCTGCGGTGGGTCGCCGCGATCGTCTGGGTAGTCAGCTGGCGCACTGTGTACTTGGAGATTTTCCGCTGGCACCACCTGACGAAGACGTTGCGCTTCAACCCGCCGCCACCCCTGCCTGGTTCAGGTGGCACGCCTCGGCCCGGGTGGCCACTCATCCTGGTCCGCGCGGGAGCTGTACTCGCTCCTCCGGTCTTTCTGGCGGCGACGCTCGGGGAACGGGTCAGGATCAGTTTTCCCTACGCTAACCGAAAAAGTACGGACGGTTAACTCGACGCCTGTCTGTCGGTCGGATTGGTCGGCGGTACGCAGTCCACTGAGGTCTTCACCGTGTAGAACTGTGACAGGAGGTCGTGATGACCGGTGGTGCCCTGTTCCTTGCGGTGTTCTTCGCGTGTGTCGTCGAAGCGGTGGAGGCGGCCACGATCGTGCTGGCCGCGGGCACCGCTCGCGACTGGCGATCCGCTCTTACCGGAGTCGTATCCGGGATTCTGCTGCTCGGTCTGCTCGGGGTCGCGCTGGGTCCGGCGCTGTCGGCAGTCCCGCTGGGCTGGTTGCGTGTGGTCGTCGGTGGGTTGCTGCTGA
>JAOPWF010000685.1 GCA_025965815.1 Mycobacterium sp. | reverse complement strand
TCGAGACCCAGTTCGACGCCCTCGGCGTCGCGTCCCCGATCGCACAGGCTACTCACCTGCACGCAGACGGCGTCTGCCAGCTGCTGCGGATCCGGGTTGACGCGCTGGATCGCGCTGAAGACCCGGTCCACGTCGTTATGACGGCCGAGCAGGTTCAGCACGCTGTGCTCTTCGGTCTGCAGGGCGAGAATGAGGTCCGTGTCGGCAGGGGTCTGTACCTTCCGCAACAGTCCGATCGCGGAAGACAGACAACGCTCGGCGGTGGCCGGGTTTACCGGCCGCACCTCGCGGCATGCGCGGCGCAACAGGTCCACCACGCGACGAATCTCGTCCGGCTCGTGGATCGTGTCGATCGAGGCGAGGTACTGCTCGGCGGCGACGGTGGCGAACTGCCCGACCGGCGCCAGCCGCCGGGCCACCGTGCGGTGGATGTCGGTGCGCTGTGCCGGCGTCAGCCGACCCGACACCACCTGGCGCACCCGGCCGTGTCGGAAGCGCACGCTGGGCTCAGCGGTATCCTCCCGGACCACGAGGCCGTCGGCGAGCGGTGCCGCCAACAACTGCTCCACTCTGGGCAGAGGCTCACCGCTGGCGTCGGCGAGCAGGGTGACCTCCGCCGCGTCGCCCAGGCAGGCCAGCACGTCAAGCAGGCCGACCGACCGCGGCGCCAACGCGTCCAGCCGGGTGGCCAGCAGATCCTCCACGTCACCGTGGCCGATGTGGCGCCGAAGGCCTTCCGCGTCCCAACACCATCCGCCCTCCTGCTGGACCAGGGCGCCGTCGCGGCGCAACGCGTTGATGAGTTCGACGGTGTCGTACGGATTTCCGTGGCTGCGCACCCAGATCGCCCGGGCCAGTTCGGCCGCGTCGGTCCTGGGCAGACGGAGCAGTTCCTGCAGAAAGGTAATCAGGTCCTGGGCGGACAGGTCAGTGAGTCGTATCTCCCGCGGTGCGGGGTGAAGCGACCGCCAGCGCGACAGCATGGTGGCGAGCGGATGCGTTGGCGTGACCTCGGCGTCGCAGTAGGTGCCTACGACCAGCAGACCGCACATGCTGTGATCGGTCAACAGCGCGTCGATGACGCCGAGCGCGGTGGGGCCCGCCCACTGTAGATCGTCGAGCACCAGCACCAGCGGTCGTCCGGTGGAGACGATGGTCCGGATGAGGTCGACGCTCGACTGCTGCAATCGCCGTTCCGCCATCGGATCCTGGCTCGCGGCCGGGTCCGGTGTCACCTTGAGCAGCAGCCCGAATTCCGGCAGGATGTTCGCGATCAGGCCCGCGTTGAGGCCCAGGGCATTGCGGAGATTCTTGCGATGAGCCGCGAGGTCCTCTTCGGACTCGGTCACCAGGGACCGACCGAGCGCACGCAACGCCTGCCAGACGGCATCGGATCGCGAGTCCTGGCGGTACTGGTCGGATCGCCCGGTAACCATCCAGCCATCGTTGCCGATCACCGTCGGTCGGAGTTGCTCAACCAGGGCACCCTTCCCGACACCCTCATCGCCCACGATGAGGATGCCCCGGTCGGGTCCGTGCATTGCCGCGGTGAACTGGGCCCCAAGCGTTTCCAACTCAGCGCTGCGGTCCACGATCGGCGATGGACTCGGCAGCTGCTGCGGGAAGTCGCGGGTGCCGAGAACGAGCGAAGGGCCGGGGCCCGCATCCAGAGTGTCGCGCACCATGACAAGGTCATAAGCTAGGCCCTCGGCGCTCTGGTAGCGAGAGTCGGGATCCTTTTCCAGCAGCCGCATGACGATGTCGGACAGCCCGCGGGGAATGCGCCGGTTGAGATCCGCCGGAGCGGTCGGCACCCTGGCCAGATGATCATGCACCAGCCGCAGCGGGTCGCCCCGGCCGAAGGGTGGCCGGCCGGTCGCCAAGTCGTACAGGGTGGCCCCCAGCGCGGACAGGTCGGAGCGCTGATCCACCGGCCGCCCGGTGCGGCCGGTCCGCTCCGGGGCGACGTAGGGCAGCGAGCCGACGATCTCCCGGGTCCGGCTGGTCGGGAGCCGTTCGTCGGACAGCAGGCTGCCGAGGTGAAAGTCGACCAGCAACGGTGTCCGGTCATTACCTGCGAGCAGGATGCTGTTGGTGTTGATATCCCCGTGCACGACACCGCGACGATGCACGGCACCGACGATGCGCGTCAGCCCGAGTGCCAGGCGCATCAGTTCCGCGTTGTCCAGCGGCAGCGGCCCGGGAATGGCGCGGGCGTTCGGATCCTCCATCATGATCGAATCCACCTGCGACTGCGCGTCGATCAATCGGGGAACACCGTCAACGCCCACCAGTCGTTGCAGAATGCGTCGCTCATGGCGCAACCGCCCGAGCGCATCCGCCCCAAACGACTCCTTACGGATCACCGGTGATCCCCCGTCGGCGGGAATCACTTTGGTCACACGGGTCATCTCGCCCTCGTAGAGGATCTCCTCACGATCCCGTACCAGGTCAGGGCTTCGAGACCGAAGGTTGCGTTCACGCGATGTCGTCATGGCCCATCCTCAACCGCTCGCGGCCAGGGCTCATCAATTCTAGATCCCGTTCGGTGAGGCTGGGCCCAGTGCTCGAAGGCCGATGCTCAGCCGGAAGGCGGGCTGTCAGGCCACGGGTGGGATACTCGGCTGGTGTTGCGTTCCTTCCAGCAGGTCGACGTCTTCGCCACGACGCCATACCGGGGCAATCCGGTCGCCGTGGTGCTCGAGGGCCAGGACCTGACCACCGAACAGATGCAGCGGTTCGCCAACTGGATGAACCTGTCCGAGACCACATTCGTGCTGCCGCCGACGGTCGCGGAGGCCGACTACCGGGTACGGATCTTCACCCCGGTGGCGGAGTTGCCGTTCGCGGGCCACCCGACCCTGGGTACCTGCCACGCCTGGCTGTCGACACAGGACAGGGCGGCCGACATGATCGTGCAGGAGTGCGCGGCCGGTCTGGTTCGCGTGCGGCGTGGCCAGGGTCCGCTGGCGTTCGCGGCGCCGCCGATGGTACGTACCGGTCCGGTGGACGAGCCGTTCGTCGAGCGAATCGCGTCCGTACTGAACATCGACCGGGCCGCCATCGTGGCCGCGCAATGGGTGGACAACGGCCCCGGCTGGGTGGCCGTCATGCTGGCGAGCGCGGACGAAGTGCTGGCGCTCGAACCGGGCGTCGTCGACTTCGATCTTGGTGTGGTGGGTCCGTACCCGCCCGGGTCGGCGGAGGCGTTTGAACTGCGTGGGTTTTTCCCCAAGAACGGCATGACCGTCGAGGATCCGGTGACCGGAAGCCTGAACGCGTCCGTGGCCCAGTGGCTGGTCGGTACCGGCCAGGCGACCACGCCCTACCTGGCGAGCCAGGGCACTACGCTGGGACGCCTGGGTCGCATCTACGTGGACGCCGACGCCGACGGTCAGATCTGGGTCGGCGGCGGCACCGTGACCTGTATCCGCGGGCAGGTCGATCTCTAGGAGTCCTTGGCACCCCAGGGGATCAAGGTTGGCCGTCGCGGGCGCTCAATCCGCATGACGTGCTGGATCCGTAACCAGTTCGCGCTCCAGCGGCGTCCGGAAGCGGGGGGTGACCCGGACCGGGCCGAGCCATCCGGCCAGGCGGTCGGCGACCGCCGCCACCTCCCGGGCGGCCTGCTCGCCCACGTCTTCGA
>JAOPWF010000646.1 GCA_025965815.1 Mycobacterium sp. | reverse complement strand
TCGCAGATCGCATTGTGCTCGCGCATGAAAAGGGTCGACATGAGTTCCAAACCCACCCACCAGCCGTCGAAGTTCGAAAACGTCGGGTCTGCCTCAATGAGGCCGCCTGACCCTATCGCCACCTTCCCACCTGTATTAGTGCGGACCTCATCTTGGGCGTCTTGCGTACTGCCGTAGATCTGGGATGCGTCCCACCAGTGAGTCTCGTTGTTGACGAATGTGTTCTGCCACCGGGCCGGTGGCGGCGTCGGGTCAACGGGGGTGGAGGGTAGCAGCATCGGGTCTTCAAACCAGTCGTCGCCGCGCGGTAGGGGGACCTGGATCAACGGCGTCTGTGTAGTGCCATGGCTGAACCAGTCATGGATCTGAAACTGAATCCACGCCGCCGCAAGGACATTCAGTGTAGTGGCAGGTTTGAAGTACGTCCGGAGCAACAACTCAGTACTGATTGTCCGCGGATTGGGCTCAAGGAGTCCGGCCCGGTCCGGCGCCGATTTAGATGGCGGAGCGTTGCGCCCGAATCGGGTGCCGGCCTTGCCCATTGTCGGCGACGACTGGTCATTCTCCGAGCCGTCGGCGGTCCGCACCAATCGACGCATCGCGGGATCGGGCTCAGGATTGGTCGGCGGCAGCTTGTCATAGGTGTCGTAGAGGTTGTCCTCCCGCATGGCATCTCGGATCCCGATCAGCGTGGCCAGGGCGAGGGGCACGGGCAGCTTGTCCCACCCCCACTTCCGGTCTATCGCCCCACTGACCCTGATCAGGATGCTCGTTGCGAAAGAGGGCATCTGATCAGGCCTTCCACGCGATGAGCGCAAGAACCGTGTTGACCGCGGAGAGCCCGGTCGCCACGAGGGCCTGCTTGTGTGGCAGGTTGCCCCGGACCACTGTGGTCGCTGCGGAGACCGTGTCGGTCGCATGGATCAGAACGGCCACCTTCGTGGCCCGCCGTAGATCGTCACCAGTCAGCTGCAGCAGGTCGACGCCGATGACAATGGTGCGAATGCCGAACATGCGGAAGGGGTAGACACCGGACCGATCTTTCGTGGTGTCGACGCCAAGCCGTCTCAGCAGCAGCTCCGGAGCCACCAGGCCCGCGGTACCGGTCAGAATTCTGATCACCGCAAGTGTCTTGCGAGCAACACCCGAATTCAACATCATCAAGCCCCCCAGCGTTCAGTTAGATCGTAGGCTCGGGCGACAGCAAATGGGGTGTAGACGCGCTCGCGCATTTCCGGAGCTGAGGCCCGATACTGGGTCGCTACGACGACTCTGTTTGCGACAATTAATTTGCAAACGCAAACTGACAGTAGGCAAGTCTCGTAGGGATAATCACGACAGAGCTTGTCGCGCCGCATCACCGAAAAGGCAGGCGCGGGGCCTAGCGCAGCGACTTCCCCACCGCGTCGACGAGCGACCACCGTTTGTTTTTGGGAAGATGTCCGGATGGGGTCGCGGAATGTTGCACAACGTTTCGGACGTCCCCGGGGCTTACCAGCAAATATGCCTCATGTCGTAAGCGCTTCGGTCGGTATGCTCAGTGCGCGTCTGTGAGCTGGGAGGGACGTGTGGGCACTGGTGAACGTCGCACGTCGGTCGATGAACTGATCGACCGGGCGGTCGCGGCGATCAACCGCGGTGATCGCGTCACCGCGACGGCACTCGCCGGCCAGGTGCTTGCTGTTGACGGTGGGAATTCCGATGCTGAGGATCTGCTGGCCGCCCCGAGGGTTGGGGGTGAGATTCGGCGGTTGACGATTCTTTTCGCCGATCTGGTGGATTCGACGGCGCTGTCCACCCAGGTGGAGCCCGAGACCTACCGCCTGCTGGTGGGACGCTACCGCGAACAGGTGCTGTCCATCGTGAATCGTTTTGAGGGTCATATCGGCTCGACGAAGGGTGACGGCCTGCTGGCCGTATTCGGTCACCCTCGCGCACACGAGAACGACGTGAGCCGAGCGGTGTTGGCCGGGCTGCAGATCACCCGCGAAGTGGCCCGCCTCCGTGAGCAGGCCCAGCGACGCTTCGGGGTGAACATCGACGTCCGGGTTGGTGTGCACCGCGGCCTGGTCTACCTCGACACGTCCCAAGACGATGTGTATGGATTGGCGGCGAACCTGGCGGCTCGGGTGTCAGGTTTGGCGGCGCCCGGGACCGTCGTCATTTCCGACGCCGTCGCACCGCTGATCAGCGAAGCGTTTGAGTTGCAGGCGCGACCGGCAGCCGCGGTCAAGGGCGTTGACGGGTTGATCGTCCATCACCAGGTGTTGGCTGAGCGCGTTCAGACCCCCCGATCCGGTCAGGGTCCATTGGTGGGCCGCGGACGCGAACAGGGCCGCCTGGCCAAGAGCTGGGCTCGCGCACAGGCCGGCACCTTGAGCACGCCCGGAATCGTTTTTCGCGGTGAGGCCGGGATCGGTAAGTCACGGCTCGCGGCCGCCGCCGCCGAGCTTGTCGAGGCCTCCGGCGCGGTCGTCCTGGAGCTGACCGGTTCACCGTTTCACACCGACGCCGGCCTGCACCCGGTGCGGACTCTCCTGGAGCGCCACTGTGGCATCGGCCGCCTCACAGATCCGGCAGCGCGATTGCGACTGCTGAAAGCCGAACTGGCCAGGCGTGTGCTCGACCCGGTCGGCTTCGTGCCGATGTTGGCGCCAGTGCTCGGCATCGGCAGCGACGCGGGCTATGAGCCCGTCCCCGCCGAGGGGCGCAAGCTCTACGGCCTGATTGCCGTTGCGGTGCAACGGTATCTAGTGGCCTGTCTGGGTAGCGGACCGGCGCTGCTGGTCGCTGAGGATCTGCACTGGTTCGATCCATCCACCCTCGAAATCCTCGGTTCGCTGTTGGACGCGGGCGAAGGTCGGTTGCTCGTGGTCATGACCGGTCGACCCGGCAGGTGGCTGCCCGACAGCTGGCCGGTCAAGGTGTTCGACCTGAAGCCGCTGACCGATGAACAGACCAACGCCCTGATAGTGGCGCTGAATCCGAGCTTGACCGCTGAGGATCGGGCGCTGGTGCGCGGTCGGTGCGACGGGGTGCCGTTCTACATTGAGCAAGTAGTCGATGGGCTCACGTCGACGCCACGCGACCCCGATCTCGGACCGCGGGTGGACGTCGCACACGAGCCGCAAGTGCCGGAGGCGCTCTATGAGCCGTTGTTTGCCCGGCTGCGCGCCAGTGCGAACGTGGTGCCGGTGGTGGAAGCGGCCGCCATCATCGGCCGACACGTCGATCACAGTCTGTTGGGGGCGGTATGCACACTGGATGAGGCTGACCTCGACGATGTAATCGATGAGCTCGAGGACGCGCTGGTACTCGAGCCCTGGGGAGCCGATGGCTGGCGTTTTCGCCACGAGCTCCTTCGAGAGGTGGCCGCAGAGATGGCGCCACCGAGCGTGCGCCGGGGGCTGCACGCCCGGGTAGCCGATGCCCTGGTGGGCGCGGACCAGGACTGGGGGCTCATCGCCGTTCACTACGAGCACGCAGAGCGGTTCGACGACGCGGCATCGGCCTACCAACAGGCATCGACCGATGCGCGGCGCCGCGGCTCGCTCGCAGAGGCACGCACCTACTTGACCAACGCCCTCGCGTGGCTCGACCGCGCCGCCCCTGGCCGGGATCGCGACCGTCGCGAGATGGCCGTTCGGTTGCGGCGAGGGTTACTGACTGCAACCGCCCGGGGCTATCCCGTCCGCGCGGCGGCGGAGGACTTCGAGCGGTGTCTGCAACTCGGCGGCACCGACCTGCGTGACGACGAGCTGGTCGCGACGTTGTTTGCCCTGGCGATCTATTACGGCGGGCGTGCCGACCTGCGACGGGCGGAGCAGGTTCTCGCGTCGCTGCGCGCTGGCGTCGGGGAGGAGCGGCAGTGGTTCCGCTCTTGGATCGACGTCCTGTCCGGCGTCATGACCTGGGCTCGTGGTGAGTTCAGTGCCGCCCGCGCCGGCCTCGAACACGCCAACGAGGAACTGGCCGCTACGGATGAGGACGAGATCGACGCCGTCTGGTTCATGCCGCACGACCCCATCGCAACCTCGCACATTCACTTGGGTCTGTCCCACTTCGTCGGCGGTGACGTCACCGGCGCCGACGCTGAACTGGCACAAGCGGTGCGACGGGCCGAACAGACTGCCTTTCCCCGGGGTCCGTACAGTCTTGCCAACGCGCGTTTCCTCGAGGGCTGGATGCGCATCGAATCCGGCCGGCTCGACTGGGCGGCGTTACTGGCCTCAGGACTGTCGGACCTGGGCGAGCAGCACGGCTTCGACCAATGGCGAGTGGTGGGGGCGGCTCAGGAGGCCACCGTTCGCGCACTGGCCGCGCTCGGCGCAGGCGATCAGGACCCCAGCGGTCTGTCGGTCCACATCGAGTCGGTCACAAGATTCGTGGACACGTGGCGCACGTTCGACGTGAGCCTCTATCTCACTTTCTACGACAGCGTGCTGGCGCGGCTGTTGATCGCCGCCGGCAAACCCGAGCAGGCCAACGCCCGATTGAACATCGCACTCTCGCACGCGCACGACACCGGCATGTCCTTCTACGACGCCGAACTGCTGCGACTGCGCGCCCGTACCCACACCGAGCACGACGCAGGGCAAGCTGACATCGCCGCCGCGCTCGAACTCGCCCGCCGGCAGGGTGCGGCTATCTTCGAATTACGCACCGCGGTAGACGATTTCGAACTCCGTGGCGAGGTGGCACGGCAAGTGCTCGCCGACGCGATCAAACGCTTCCCAGAGGGCAGCGACTGGCCCGAGCTGGCGCGCGCGCGGGACTTGTTCGGCTGATCGCTAGTCGGCCTGCGCCCGCCGCTCGCGGTAGGCCGCGACGTGCTGGCGGTTGCCACAGTTGCCGGTGTCGCAGAAGATGCGTGACCGGTTGCGGGACAGGTCGACCAGTACCGCCTCGCAGTCGGGGGCGAAACAGATCTTCAATCGCCGCAACTCCCCCGCGCGGACCAGGTCGGCAAGTGCCATCGCCATCTCCGCGCCCATCCGCTGGGCCAGCGGGTCATGGATGGAGGCCAGGTGCAGATGCCATTCCGGCATTTCCTTGTGCCGCGTCAGCCATGGCGCGGCGCGGGTGTCGCTCAGCAGCGCGTTCACCTGCCCGACAGCGCGTTCCTCGTCCTCGGCGGCCGCCCAGATCCGGCCCAGCCTGCGACGAAGCTGGTGTACCGACTCCAGTTCGGCATCGTCGTGGTCACGTCGGCCGGTCCAGCCGTAACCGTTGAGGTACTCGTCCAGCGTCGGCTGATCGCCCAGCTGCTCGCCGTCGACCCGATCGGTGTTGACCAGCGCACATGCGGCGCGCAATGTGAGTTCTGTGTCATGACTAAAAATCATTTGACTCATGACCCCCTTCGGCCGTACGGTCATGACCAATAGTAATTTTACTCATTACATTCCCGGGGAGGTGTGTCGAATGTTGATGCAACAGCGTAGCCAGGACCAGTTCCGGCTCGGTCTCGTGTTCGCGATCGGATCGGCCTTCACATTCGGCATGTCCGGACC
>JAOPWF010000086.1 GCA_025965815.1 Mycobacterium sp. | reverse complement strand
TCGGGCAACCCGGCAGAGCGTGCCGCGGCCATCGTGAAGGCCACCACCTTCTACGACCACCCCGACGTGCTGGCGAAGGTGTCGCGCTCGAGGTGTCGCCCAAGAGCCCGGGCACGAAATTCAGCGGCGCTGCCGGTATATAGCCGGCGAGCGGCCAGCCGGATTGTTGGACGAGCCTACCTTTGGCGCGGCCGGTGCTCCTAATGGTGCGCGGCATCTCGGACGAGGGCAGGGTCGACGTTTTGGGCTTCGTACAGCTTCTTGTAGAGGCCGCCGCCCGCGAGCAGCTTTGCGTGGGTGCCGTCCTCCGCGACACGGCCACCATCGAGCACGATGATGCGGTCTGCGACGGCCGCGATGAAATCCATGTCGTGGCTGACCACGATGCAGGTTCGATCGCGGGCGTATTCGCGGATGACGTGCATCAGGCGCGTTCGCTGATCAGCGTCCAGATTCTCGGTCGGCTCGTCCAGCAGCAGCACTTCCGGCTTGCGCAGCAAGCAGCGTGCCATGGCGATCAATCGCTTCTGGCCCCCAGAGGGCACCTGGACGTCCACGACGGTGTCGTAGCCGCGGTGCATCTTGGCCGGGTCGACGATTATGGAGTGGATGTGGGCGAGCTTGCAGGCTTCCTCGACCTCCGCGTCGGTCGCGTCCTGTCGGGCCAGGCGGACGTTCTCGCGGATGGCGTCCTTCAAGAAGAAGGGAAACTGTGCGAGCTTGGAGACCTGGTCGCGCAGCGAGCTCAGCGTGACCCAGCTGATGTCGTTGCCGTCCAACAGGATCCGCCCACGCTGCGGATCGATAAAGCGCAGCAGCAGGTTGAAGATGGTCGACTTGCCGGAACCGATCGAGCCGACCAGCGCCACCGTCTCGCCCTCATTGATCGAGAACGAGAGGCCATCCAGAATCTTCTGATTTGGTGAATAGCCGAACGCCACGTCCTCGAACACGAGGTTGCCGTGGACCTCGTTCAGGGGCAGGGCATCCGGGCGCTCTTGCACGGTGGGTTTGGTGTCGAGCAGCTCGTATGTCGAAGCGACTTGCGGGACGATCGATTTGTATGTCGTCCAGGCCGAAGTGATCCGCTGGAACGAAGCGAACATCGTCGGCACGGACGCGACGAACACCAGCAGGCTGGCGAGGTCCAGGCCGAAGCTTGCGCTGAACGCGACGCCCATGATCAACACCAGCGCCGTGCTCAAGGCGATGAAGACCTGAACGCTTCTGCTGCTCGCCTGGAGCCAGATCATCATGAGCGAAAAGTCTTTCGCTGCCGACCCTGACGCCTCGTGGAATCGCTCGCTGCGCTGCTGCTGGGCGTTGAAGACCTGAATGTCCGTGATGCCGCTGATCGTCTCTTCTAGCTCGCCGCCCAGCCGGCGGCTGCCCATCATGTTCCGCCGTGTGGCCGCCTGAAGTCTCTTGCCGGCGAATCGAAGCCAGATCATCACCAATGGGGAGAAGACCAACGACACGATCGTCATTTGCCACGAAAGCGCCAGCAGGTACATCAGCGCGATCAGCAGCACGACGGCGTCGACAGACGGCGGGATGAGGCATTCTGTCAGAAGTCTCTGTACGCTGCCCGCCTCCATCTGCACCCGCTGCATCAATGCGCCGCTGCGCGCGCCGGTGAAGAAATCGAGCGACAGCGATTGGAGGTGATCGTGAACGCGCTGACGGATCTCCGTTAGCAGCTTCCGGTCAACCTGTGCGTCAGTCCAGGAGTTGACGAAGCCCAGTACCTGCGCCAACACCAGTGCCGCGGCCCAGATGGCGAGCAACACCGTGAACGGCAGCGGCGTCGCCAGCCAACCGAACGGCCCGGCCGTGCTGCGCCCAGGGCCACTCATCAGCGCGCCGCTGAGTCCCCAGACGTCCGCGAGGTTTCCGCCCTTGAACGCGTCGGCCATGACCTGCGTTAAGGGCCCGAACGCCGCGTTTGACACGAATGGCAGGGCCGCCACGATAAGGCCGAGGACGATCAACAGCGTCACCGAGGCGCGGACCGCACTGAGCATGCCCAGGCTGCGCCCGATGTAGACACGAGCGCTCACCGATGGCAGCGGCGAACCCGCCATGCCGCCCAGTCCGCCCTGGACGACCGCGCCGGCCGGGATACCCGCCGGCCGGCCGAACGGCTTCCCGCCAGGCCCGAGGGCGCCACCCGCCATCGGACCACCCACCGTCGGACCGACAGTAACGTCTGGTGGTCCTCCCGGCGGCATTCCGGGCTGCGGACCTCCAGCTATTCCGACCGGCGCCTCGTCTCCGGCAGCACCTGGCTGCGTCCGGTTGGTGGCCATCTGTTTACCCCCTATTATTGCGGCGTTTTTCACCCGACCGCCGAGTGGAAGCAAAGCTAGCGGGCCAGCGCTCAGTTTGCTCTGGCAGCCCGGTAGTCGTCGCTGTTCCGTCAGTAATCGGCATGAGAATACGCTACGAGCCACTGTCAATTGTGGTGTTAAGGAGACTGACGATTGCCTTCTCCAATGCCGCTTTGTCCGGCTTCGACGAGGCGAATTGGACGGTGCCCCCGCGATCGACCAAGGCGAAGGTAGGGATGCCATTTGCGCCATACCGTTGTTGGAGCCGCCCGTCCGGTGCGACACCCACTGCGAAGTCGACGCCTTCGTCGGCGATGGTTTGCCGGATCAGGTCGCGCTCGCGCGCCCGTTCGGCGATCGGATCGCTGCCCGGGCCCCCGGAGTAACTGGTTAACGCGAGGATGGTCAGCCCGTGCTCGGCGTAGCGGTTGTGCAGGTCGCGGAAGTAGGGAAACATCGCCGTACACGAGCGGCACCAAGTCGCCCAGAATTCGAGCAGGACCACTCTGCCGCGCTGCTCGGCGAGCGTCGTCGGCCGGCCACGCACCCAGTCCGCCACCTCGATCTCCGGCGCCGCGTGGCCCAGGAGCTCCACCTGCGCCGCCCGGTCGCGAACCTGATAGCAGCCCGCCGACGCGGCGTGCACCTGGTCTGGCGACCCGTTTTGCTGCATGAGCCGAAGGACTTGCTCCGCGAACTCCACTTCGGTGACGAGCAGGCTCTGCGCGCGGTCTCGCTGACCGGCTAACAGGTATAGATCGGCCTGCGTCAGGCCCAGCAGTACCCGATCGCGGAACGGCACGTCGAGTGCTTTCGCGCGCGCTTCTGCGAGCACCGATTCGACCAGCGCCACCGCGTCGACCAGGCGACCGTCGCGTCGCAGGCGGGCGGCTCCGGCGATTGCTCCTGGAATGGACAGGCCGTCTGTTGATGCCGTCATGGATTAATTCCAGATTTCACGCTGATGGTCCTCGAATTCGGGGGAAACATCGCTGTTTGCCCACAGGCACGGGGCGTGCCAATCTCACGCCCCGCACTCCGCTCCGGCCTAGCAGTATTCTTCCCAGTAGACCCAGTCGCCTTGGCCGTCCTCCACGTAATACCAGCAGATAGCGAGATACCCCTCGACATCACCGCCGGACGTTCGGCCAGCAGGAACGACGCCTTGCGCATCGTCCTTGGACAGCTTGTCCTTGCCTGGGAACAGGCGGTTGCGGATTTCGTCGGTCATCGGCTTGATATTCAATTTGTGCTTCGACAGATCCGCATCGGGGATGTCGTATAAGGCCGGCGACCCCGCCTCGTCAACGCCACTCAAGACTGCCATTTTGTGCTCCTTCTATTCTCGAAGATAATCGGCGCGATTTCGGCTCGGCCGATTCTGAGGACACGATCTGACCATGCCCCATCACCACCTGCAATCAACTGGGCGACAGCTACCTGTCGAATTTTTTACACCTGCGTAAATCGTTCCGGACACTGTTTGCGCAAAGGTCCCACCAGCAACTCACATGGCGTGGCGGGTCGCCCGTCTCCGGACGTGGACTCAGCGCAGCTTTTCCAGCGCTGCCAGATCACGAATCCACAGATGGTGGTCCCCGTGCATCTCGACGACCTGGCGACGGCGTAGCTCGCTCAGCGAGTGGTTCACGCGCACCCGCGAGGCACCGACCAAGCGCGCCAGGTCACCCTGAGTCAACCGCAGCGGGATCTGAACGCAGCTCCCCGTCCCATCCTCCGTCGG
>JAOPWF010000619.1 GCA_025965815.1 Mycobacterium sp. | reverse complement strand
GGCATCTCGTGCTCGGCCAGCCGGATCTCCTTGCGGCCGAACTCGGCCAGCGAAAGGTCTGCCACCTTAAAGTCGATGCCGTTACGGCGGTCCGCGGTCAACCGCTCCTCGGTCGTGGTCATGTTTGTGCCAATCCTCGTCGTTTCGATGTCATTCGGATGTTCTCGCCGGCTCGATCCGATCGGGCGGCGCACAACTAGTTAGCTTGGGTTAGTTCTAAGTACTACGTTAGTCCGCGCAGCGACGGCCGCGCCGAACCGGGTGGTCGGCGGATCAGTCCGCCTGAACCACACCGTAGCGTTCCGCGAACGGCGTCATCAGCCGCGCGAGGTCGGCGGCGACATCGTGGTCCGCCTCGGGCGGCATCGAGACGTAGCTCATCGCCAGCCGCACGATGGCACGGGCCAGAACGCCGGCGTCCTCCTCGCTGGCCTGGACCCAGCTGTCCATGAACGACGATGTCAGCCGGTCCGAGCAGCGGGTGATGATGGGTGCGCTGTCGGTGGTGATGATCTGCAGCAGGTCCGGCTTGGCACCGCCGGTCAGCAGCGAGATCACCAGCGGGTCGGCCGCCGACTCGGTGAAGAATGACCGGAAGCCCTGCAGGAATGCGGCGAAGATGTCCCCCACGTTGGACTCGATCGCATCCGCGACGGCGTCCACCAGCCGGTCGGCCAACCGCAACGCGTAGCCCTGCGCGAGACCCTGTCGGGACCCGAATTCGTTGTAGATGGTCTGTCGGCTTATGCCGGCGGTCCGCGCCACGTCGGACAGCGTGATCGACGACCAGTCCTTGGTGAGCAACTTCTCCCGCATGGCGTCGAGGATCAGGTCACGCAGCAGGACACGGGAGGCCTGGGCATATGGGCCGGCGTACGGGACCCGGACGGGTCTGCTCGTTCCGCCGGGCCTCTTCACACGCGCGACACTGACACCATCGAGCGCGGGCGTCAACACGACATTCGGCCGTTCACGAGCGTGCGACTTCGACCATCTCGAAATCGGCCTTCGCGGCGCCGCAGTCCGGGCAGCTCCAGTCGTCGGGGATGTCGTCCCACCGGGTTCCGGGGGCGATCTCCCGTCCTCGGGCCATCCCTCGGCCTCGTCGTACTCGAAGCCACACTGGATGCAGCGGAAGAGCTTGTAGTCGGTCATGTCCCTACCTTTCGGCTTTATCGGTTGTGGGTTCGAAATCGACCTTCTCGCGCACCCCGCAGTCCGGGCAGCACCAGTCGTCGGGGACCCGGTCCCAGATGGTGCCGGCGGGGAATCCCTCGCGGGGCGCACCCGTGGCCTCGTCGTAGACGTAGTCGCACACCGGGCACTGATAGGCCGCCATCAGGCGATCTCCGTCGCTCCGTACCGGGCGAGGATCTTCGCGCGCCTGCGCGGGTCGACGTTCACCCGGGAGATGTCACCGTCGTAGTGCGCGAGCACCCGGTGGTCCATCACCCTGCGCCACAGCGGCGGAAAGTAGGTGAGGCCGATCATCGACGCATAGCCGCTGGGCAGGTTGGGCGCCCCGTCGATGCTGCGCAGCGTTTGGTATCGCCGCGTCGGGTTGGCGTGGTGATCGCTGTGCCGCTGCAGGTGGTACAGGAACAGGTTGGTCACCAGATGGTCGGAGTTCCAACTGTGTTCGGGCAGGCACCGCTCGTAACGGCCACTGGCGGTCTTCTGCCGACGCAGGCCGTAGTGCTCGAGATAGTTGACCGTCTCCAGCAGGGTGAAGCCGAATACCGCCTGGACGATCACGAACGGAATCAGCGCGGGGCCGAACACCGCGACCAGCACACCCCAGAACACCACCGACATCAGCCACGCGTTCAGCACGTCATTGCTCAGATGAAACGGGCTCTTGTCCAGCCGCCGCATGCGCTGCGCCTCCAGCCCCCATGCCGAGCGCAGACTCCCCCAGACACTGCGCGGCAGGAACTCCCAGATTGTCTCGCCGAAGCGCGCCGACGCCGGATCTTCCGGGGTGGCGACGCGGACGTGGTGGCCACGGTTGTGCTCGATGTAGAAGTGCCCGTACCAGGTCTGGGCGAGCGTGATCTTCGACAGCCAGCGCTCGAGCGAGTCCTTCTTGTGGCCCATTTCGTGCGCGGTGTTGATGCCGACACCGCCCAACAGGCCCACCGAGAGCGTCAGGCCGATCTTGGCCGCCCAGCTGAGCGACCCCTCGTAGCCCAGCCAGCTCAGATTCGAAGCAGTGAACAGGTAGGCGCCGAAGATGACGCTGGCGTACTGGAACGGTATGTAGATGTATGTGCAGTACCGGTAGTACTTGTCGTTCTCCAGCCGCTCCATCACTTCTTCAGGCGGGTTCTGCCCGTCCGGGCCGTACCGCAGGTCCAGGGCAGGCAACAGGATGTAGAGCAGGAACGGTCCGATCCAGAAGAACACCTGCGACGCGGCCTGCCAGCCGAACTGGTTCATCGCCCACACGATCGGCAGCACGACGAACAGCGCCGTCGGGGCGATCAGGCCCATCAGCCATAGGTGTCGCTTCTTGTCCCGCCACTGTTCGGCGGAAGCGGGATTCGAGCCGGTATCCGATCCGGTGTCGAGTTGAGAACTCACGACACGCCTCCTCCTGTGAGAGCCATCACGTCCGTGACTTGACTATAGAGCCAAGTTTGTCCGATGTCTAGACACAGAGTGACATTTTGTAAAGCTAACTCACCTCGGCGGCCTCTCTGCCGGCCAGAACCGAGTGCCGACGGCCGTAGGCGAAATACACCACGACCTCGATGGCCATCCAGATCAGGAAACGGATCCAGGTGAGCGCGGTCAGGTTGAGCATCAGCCAC
>JAOPWF010000613.1 GCA_025965815.1 Mycobacterium sp. | reverse complement strand
ACTGGTCTCCGCGCGTCGACTCGCCATAAACCTGACCCTCACTAGTCGCGGGTGACTGGAACGCAGGGGAGTCGGGGTCCACACATTGCCGTCCGTGACGGGCGATTCGGCCGACCAAGCGAAGTTATGAGACGACGTTCCGCGTGCCGCAGATGTCGTCTATTTCAAGACGCCAGCGGCAGTCATCGGCCCGACCGCCGTCATGGCATCGCCTGGGCCCACGCCATACGACCCTCGAAGCCAAGCTTCTTGGCCATCGCGCGGTAGCGGTCGCGAAAGTCCAAATACGCCGCTTTGTCATCGAGGGCCTGCGCCAGCAGCGCGCGCAGCCGCAGCAGCCAGATTTCGTTGAGGACGAAGCCCGGGTCGGTTGGCACGGCTGCCAGCCGGTCGATCGCCTCTCGTGCGTCAGCGAGATCGCCGTCCTCGCCGCGTTGCAAAAGCAACTCCACCAAGCCGTTCACGGCAAGGGCGGTCCAGATACACCTCCCCGCCGACAGAAGGTCCTCCACGACCGATCGAATCACCTCGATGGCGCCATTGACATCACCGAGACGCGCCTTCTGCTTTGCGATGTAGATGTCGACGATCGGCAGAGTCCCGTACGAAAACCGCCCCTCCGCAGGGCTTTGGCGCACCTTCGCGAACAACTCAAGGCCTGCTTCCCGCTCGGGGCCGTCCCGATGAACCAGTACCAGGCCCCGAGCGGTTTGCGCCAGGTCAACCGCGAGATACCCGGCCGACTGCTGCGCGATAGCCAATGCTTCGGCGGTCTGACGTAGGGCATCCACATTGGGCAGGACGGCCCCGTGTATGACCGGGGTGCCATACACAATCATCAATCCCGCGGCGTGCATCGTCGGGTCAAATGCGCTCGCCATCGCGGCGGCCTGCCGGAGGTCCTCTTTCCAGCCGGCAATTCCCAGCCAACAACGCGCAACGCCGCGGTTCGCGATAGCAGCTGACAAAGGGGATCCCACGATCAGGCTGCCCTTGGTGGGGTCGCCATCGGCGAGGTCGATCACTAGCTGCGCCAGCCGGAGAAGCTCGACGACCTCGCCCGTCTCGACTTTCGCCGCCATCGCCGTGAAGGGGAGCCCGACCGCAAGCGTGGGGTCGCCGATCAACTCGAGCAGTTCGACAAGTTCGGTGGCCACGCGAGACGACTCGCGGCGGCGCGCATTGAGCTGATGATCAATCACCAACCCCGCCATGCCGATGGCCAACGACCGCTGATCACCCGCGGTGGAGCACAGATCACGAAGTTCATCGAAGCCGGTGTCGGCGCGGCTGCCGCCCATAAAGTATGCGGTTGCGCACAACATCGTGCGCGGCGCAATGCGCATCGATAACCGATTCGGGTCGCTCTCGGGCAGGCGGTCGGCCACCGGACGTGCGCGCCGCCAACTCGTCTGGGCAGCAGCGATGTCGCGGAGGTTCGACCAGGCGCCCGCGCGCATGTGCCAGTCGAAGGCCGCGGCCAGATCGCCCGCCGCCTCGAGATGCTCGGCGATCAGCGCCGCGTTCTCGTCGCCCGGTCCATTGGCTTCGATAGCGGTGGCCAAACGACGATGCAGCTGCGCGCGATCGGATTTCAGCTGTGATTCGTAGGCGACCGTGCGGATCAGCGGATGCCGAAACGCATACTCGGCATGCGGCGTGAACCGCACCTGATCAACGAGTTCGGCCTCGATCTGCCGCTCGACATCGGGATCATCGATCAATGCGTTCAGCAACTCGGTGTCGAATCTGGACCCGACGACCGCCGCCGCGTTCAGCGTCTGCTTGGCCTTGGGTTCAAGCCGGTCGACGCGTGCACCGATAGTCACCTGCATCGTGGCCGGTACGTCGACGGAGGCCATATCGGCGCGCAATTCGTATGCTCCCGGCTGCCCGCCGAGCACTCCACGTTCGCTGAGATCACGCACGATCTCCTCGACGAAGAAGGGGTTTCCGGCGGCGCGGTCCCGCACGAGCGCGGCAAGCTCTCGGATCGAAGCGCCGTCGCCCAGCAGGTTGGCGGTCAGCGACAAGGCTTGCGCATCGCTGAGTGGCCGCAGCGTTATCGACTGGCTTCCAGCCACACTCGCAAGCGCGCCCCGGTACTCGGGACGATAGGTGATCAGCGTTCATCGACTGCGTGCGCGGAATCACCGACATAAAGTCGCCAGCATCGACTCACTAGCCTCGTCGATCCAGTGCACGTCCTCGATGACGTACACCGCGGCGTCCTCGCTCGCCAGCGCGGCGGTGTTGACGAGCGTGGTCAGCCGACGACGACGCGCGTCGGGTGCCACTTCTGGCAGTCCCGTGGCAGGATCCTGCACGCCGAGCAAGTCCTCGAGCAGGAACAGGTCTTCGCGCTCGGCGTCGGGAAAGCGCTGGCGCACAACAACCCGCGCCGCATCGGCGTCGAGGTCCTCGATTCCCATACCCGCGCGCAACAGTCTGGCCAGCACATGGAACGGCACGTCGGTTGTGTGTGACTCGCAATGGGTTGTGAACACCGGGACGCCGCGTCCGGCCGCGATCGCGGCCGCTTCGCGCACCAGTCGGCTCTGCCTATGCCCGGCGGGCCCACGAGACCGACGACGCACCCGGCCCCGCCGATGGCCTCGTCGAGAATGCCGGCGATCGTGTTGAGCTCCCAGGTGCGGCCGACGAGCGGCGACTCACCGCGGCGGCGGTGCTTTTGACTACCGACCGCGGTCAAGCGGCGTGCCGGCACCGGTGTGTCCGCGCCTTTGATGTGTACAAGCTCCGGCTCGGACAGGACGGCTGCATTCTCCACGAGCCTTGCGGTCGAGTCCGACAGCATGATCCCGCCGGGGGCGGCCACGGACTCCATACGCTGGGCCATCCCGACCTGTTCACCAATCGCCGTGTAAGCCGCCGCCCCTGAACCGATTTCCCCGGTGATCACCTGACCCGAGTTCAGCCCGATACGCAGCTGCAGGACGACGCCGTCGCGCCGGTCGACCTCGGCCGCCAAATGTTGTGCGTCACGTTGGATGTCGAGCGCTGCGAGGCACGCGCGTAAGGCGTGATCCTCCAACGCAACCGGCGCGCCGAACACCGCCATGATCCCGTCCCCGGTGAACTTATCCACGGTCCCGCCAAAGCGTTTAACGACCGCGCCCGAGCGGGTCACCAACTCAGCCATGATCTCGCGCAGCCGCTCAGCACCGACCGCGGCGGCGATATCCATCGAATGAACAACATCGGCGAACAGCACCGTCACCTGCTTGTACTCCGCCGATCGGCTGAGTTGTGTGACCGGTGCACCGCACTCGTTACAGAACTTGGAGTTCGGTGGCAGTTCGGTGCCGCACGACCCACACGGCAGTCCCGCAGCTGTCAGCGCACCGCGACTACTGTCATCCACGTCAGTATCGTGTCACCGCTGGTCAGCGATGTCCGTCATATCGCCGTGCCATCTCCGATACGAAGTTTTGCGACCCTCATATGTCGTCTATTTCGAGACCGTGTTGACGGAACCCACGCCGAGGCTCCGGCGCCCCGCCGCCAGGCCGTCCGCGAGGTGTTGGCACAGATTCCAGCCCGCGGGAAGCATTGATTGGGTGTCAGCGGTAACGACATCCGTTCGCGGGCGCCCAATCCTGGGAGACATGGACGGGATGGGCCCGCCACCGCGGTCATGCGACGGTGCGCATCAGACAGAACCACATCGCACCGCTGGCAGTGGCGCCTGGCACTGCGGTTCAGCAGTCCTGCGCCGACGTGGGTGGCTCGACACCAATGAACGGAAGATCGATTCGAGGTAGGACGTGGAGGGCGGCGTGGTGCCAAGCGGCGGTGAGTTGCGGGCTACAGATGCGGGTGTTACGGACGACGTGGCCACTCAGTGGGAGCAGATACTGTCGGCCGCGTATCTGCCGTGGACGGTCGCGATCCCAGAGTTTCCCCACCCCGACGTCTTCCGGGCGTGGGTCCGCCGCTGGCAGATTGATGACCTCGTACTGGTCGACTGCGAATGCGGACCCTGCTGCGGTACCCGTTCCCGCCATCAGCTTGCGGACACCGAAGGTGAATTCGTCGTCGTCATGATCGTCCGGAGCGGGACTGAGACGGTCACAGCGCCATATGGAAGCCACGCTGACACCTGGTGACGTCGCGGCATGGGACAGCACCGAGCGGAACCGATTCGCCGTCCGGGAGTCACTAGCGAAACGCAGCATTCTGATACCGCGGGCGGCGCTGGATGAGGTCGGTGGGCGTACATGGATGACCGATGGGGTCAAGCTCGACGGAGCCGCCCCCGCAACGCGGCTGCTGACCACCTATCTGGATGCCCTCAGTCAGGTTCTGCCAGAACTGGGTCCAGCGGCGATGAGCGCGGCCCGCACAGCGGCGCTGGGGCTGTTCGGCGGCGCGCTGCGCACCGACAGCGACGTCTGCTCGGCCGAGATCGTGCGGCCCGCTTTGCGAGCGTCGATCGAGCGGTACATCGAGCGGAATCTGCTCAACGGCACCGCCACACCAGCTGCCATCGCGTCAGCTCACTGGGTGTCGATCCGCACCGTCAATCGCGCTTTCAGCGCCACCGGTCAGACGGTCGGCGAGGTGGTGCGCGCACGCCGGCTGGCACACGCCCGAGAGGACTTGACCAACAGCGATCGGCCCATCTCGGACATTGCTCAGCGCTGGGGGTTCTCGGACACCAGCCACTTCAGCCGCGCCTTCAAGGCCCACTACGGCACTTCACCCACGGACTACCGCAACGCCTATCGCGTCGATGGCCAGGCCTTCTGGCGCATCGGTACACCGACGTGTCGCACGGGTTCAAGCTCCTGAGAGGCCGGGTGACAAGACTGGCGTCACAGCGTTTAGAGCTGGGGACATGAACAGGCTTAT
>JAOPWF010000599.1 GCA_025965815.1 Mycobacterium sp. | reverse complement strand
CACGCTGACGCATCGAGTCCACGATGTGGTGGTCGTGCGTCGCCATCAGCACCGTCGTCCCGGTGCGGTTGATCCGTTCGAGCAGATCCATGATGTCCTTACTCGTTTCGGGATCCAGGTTTCCGGTGGGCTCATCGGCCAGCAGCACCAGCGGCCGGTTGACGAACGCGCGCGCGATCGCCACCCGCTGCTGCTCGCCGCCGGAGAGTTCGGCCGGCAGCCGGTTGGCCTTGCCGGACAGGCCGACCATCTCGAGGACGTCGGGCGTGACGCGGTTGATCACCTCGGCGCGCTTACCGATCACCTCCAGCGCGAACGCGACGTTCTCGAAGACCGTCTTCTGCTGCAGCAGCCGGAAGTCCTGGAACACGCAGCCGATCACCTGCCGCAGGCTCGGGATATGACGGCCGGACAGCTTGTTGACGTGAAACTTCGAGACCTGAACCTCACCGGCGGTGGGGTGGTCCTCGGCAAGCAGCAGCCGCATGAATGTCGATTTGCCCGACCCCGACGGGCCGATGAGAAAGACGAACTCACCCTTGTCGATCTTTACGGTGACGTTGTCCAACGCGGGACGCGCCGACGACTTGTACTGCTTGCTGACATGGTCAAGGGTGATCATCACGGCACGCCAGTGTAGCGGTGCAACACAGGTGGACAGCTCCAGCTACTGCGCCGGGGGCGGCGGCGTGGGCGATGGTCCTGGCCCCGGGGGGACTGTGGTATCCGGCGTCAGCGTGCCCGATCTGTTCGGCACGGTCGTCGGCGTTGCCGAACCGCTCGGCGTCGATGTGGCCGGGGTGGACGAATCCGAACTGGACGGCCCCGTCGTTGATGTCGTCTCGCCCGGCGAGGTCGTCGGCGTCGTTGTCTCCGTGGTGGTCGTCGTCGGCGTCGTCGTGCGGTAGGTGGACCTCGGCGTCTGGACGTTGGTCCGGGGCACCCAGGTGTAGTTCGGGTCTGGGACGAATCCTGGTGGCACCACCTCGGACGACGGAGCTTCGGTGCTGACCGGCTTGGGTTGATAGGTCTGGTAGATCCAGGAGATCAGCACGAACGCCACGATCAGCCCTGCCGTTGAGGTCCGAATGTGCCCGCCGGGCAGATACTTCGGCCAGCCGCGATCTTCTCGCTTCCAGTTGACCCGCAGCTTCACTGCTGCTGCTCCGGCCCCTGCGTCTCTTCCTCCGCGCCACCCGCCGTGGCCGGATGGACGAGCGCACCCACCATCGGAGCGGTGTCGGCGGGGGTGACGATGCCCGCACGGGTCAATGCGGCGACAACCAGCACGCGCAGCCGGCGTCCGACCTCGAACTGCTTACCGGGCAGCGTGCGCGCCACCATCCGGAGGTTGACGGTGTCCAGCTCGATGCTTTCCACGCCCATCAGCTGAGGCGTATCGAGAAGCAGTTCGCGGAGATCCGGGTACTCCATCGCCTTCTCGCAAACCTCGTGCAACACCTCGTTGACCTGGTTGAGGTCAGCGGTGGTCGGTACCGGAATGTCGATGACGGCGCGCGCCCAGTCCTTGGACAGGTTCAGCGACTTGACGATCTGCCCGTTCGGAATGGTCGTCACCTCGCCTTCGGCGGTGCGCAGTTTCGTGACCCGCAGCGTGACGTCCTCGACGGTGCCGAGCGCATCGTTCGCCACGCCCGTGATGCTCAACTGCACCAGGTCACCGAACCCGTACTGCTTCTCGGTGATGATGAAGAAGCCGCTGAGCAGATCCTGGACGATGCGCTGCGCGCCGAAGCCCAGCGCGGCACCGAGCACCGCGGCGGGCGCCACCAGCGAGCCGACCGGAATGGCAAGGGCGTCGGTGATCTCGACTGCCACGATGACGAACAGCACCGCGATGGAGACCCAAGAAATCACCGAGGCGACCGCCTGGCGGTGCTTGGCGCTCTCCGAGCGCACCAGCTGGTCGCTCTCCTGGAAATCGGCGTCGATGCGCCGGGTGATCTTCTGCGCCGCCCAGTTGATGAATCGGGCCGCCAGCAGGCCGGCGATCAACAGCAGGGCGATCTTCAAGCCCCGGGTGATGATCCACTCACCGATGTTGCCGCGCCAGAAGTCGTGCCAGCGTTGCGCCGTGGATGCCGTGGTTATCGCTAGGTAGGTGTTATTCGTCATCTCGCCTATTGCGCCAGCGGATTCCCGCTTCGAGGAATCCGTCGATGTCCCCATCCAGTACCGCCGCCGGATTGCCGACCTCGTACTCGGTTCGCAGATCCTTGACCATTTGGTAGGGGTGCAATACGTAGGAGCGCATTTGGTTGCCCCAGGAACTGCCGCCGTCGCCCTTTAATGCGTCAAGCTCAGCGCGTTCCTCTAAACGTTTGCGTTCCAACAACTTTGCCTGAAGAACTCGCATCGCCGATACCTTGTTCTGCAATTGCGACTTCTCGTTCTGGCAGGTGACCACGATACCGGTTGGTATGTGCGTGAGTCGAACCGCCGAGTCGGTGGTGTTCACCGATTGGCCGCCGGGACCGCTGGAACGGTAGACATCGACGCGGATGTCACCCTCGGGGATTTCGATGTGATCGGTGGTCTCGACCACCGGTAGCACCTCGACTGCGGCGAACGATGTCTGGCGACGGCTCTGGTTGTCGAACGGGCTGATCCGCACCAGCCGGTGGGTGCCCTGTTCCACCGACAACGTGCCGTACGCGAAGGGCGCGTGCACGGCGAACGTCGCGCTCTTGATGCCCGCCTCTTCGGCATAGGACGTGTCGAAAACCTCGACCGGATACTTGTGCTGTTCGGCCCACCGGACGTACATCCGCATCAGCATCTCGGCCCAGTCGGCGGCGTCCACCCCGCCCGCCCCGGACCGGATGTTCACCAGCGCCTCGCGCTCGTCATATTCGCCGCCAAGGAGCGTGCGCACTTCCATCGCCGCAATGTCCTCGTGCACCGATTTGTACTCGGCGTCCGCCTCCGCGAGAGCGTCTGCCGCGGCCGCCCCGTCCTCCTCGGCGGCCATCTCGTACAGCACCGGCAGGTCGTCCAGCCGCTGGCGCAGCGCCTCGACCCGGCGCAGCTCACCCTGGGTATGAGACAGCTCGCTGGTGACGCGCTGGGCCCGGGCCTGGTCGTCCCACAGATTCGGGTCGGACGCCTCGTGTTCCAGCTTCTCGATCCGACCGCGCAGGCCGTCGACATCGAGCACCCGCTCCACCGTGGTCAGCGTGGTGTCGAGGGCAGCGATATCGGCTTGACGGTCTAGATCCACGAGTGTCCACGTTACCGGCGGAGCCGTTTGGGCTGACCGGCGGCAGCGCGGCAACGCGGGCGTTTAGCATCGGACCGGTAACCAGCATGTGCACCGCACGACCCACTCAGCCTCGTTGGGGCCCCGATGGCCGGCCCCGGTGGACCGTGCGCCACCTCCCAGCTGCGACGCAACAGCCCGCTGCGCGTAGCCGGGAAGAGACAGAAGGCTCGAGTATGCGCCCTTACTATGTGGCGATCGTCGGCTCCGGTCCTTCCGGATACTTTGCCGCCGCGTCGCTGTTGAAATTCGCCGACGCCGCCGAAGACAACGACGTACGCGTCGACATGCTGGAGATGTTGCCGACGCCGTGGGGACTGGTCCGCTCCGGCGTCGCGCCCGACCACCCCAAGATCAAGACGATCAGCAAGACGTTTGAGAAGACGGCGCTGGATCCACGGTTCCGGTTCTTCGGCAATGTCGCGGTGGGCGACCATGTGCAGGCCGCCGAGTTGGCCGAGCGCTACGACGCGGTGATCTACGCTGTCGGGGCGCAGGCCGACCGGTCTTTGAACATTCCCGGCGAGGAACTGCCCGGCAGCGTCGCCGCGGTGGATTTGGTGGGCTGGTACAACGCGCATCCGCACTTCGAGGGCATGGCGCCGGATATATCGAGCGGTCGCGCTGTTGTTGTAGGTAACGGGAATGTCGCGCTCGACGTGGCCCGCATCCTGGTGACCGATCCCGACGTCCTGGCCAACACCGACATCGCGGACCACGCGCTCGCGTCCCTCAACGATCGCGGTGTGGAGGAAGTCGTCATCGTCGGCCGCCGCGGGCCGTTGCAGGCCACCTTCACCACGCTGGAGTTGCGCGAACTCGGTGACCTCGAGGGCCTCGGGGGCGTCGACGTCGTGATCGACCCGGCCGACTTGGCCGACATCTCCGATGAGGACGCGGAGGCCGCGGGCAAGACGGTCAGACAGAATCTGAAGGTGCTGCGTGGCTACGCGGAACGTGAGCCGAGCCCCGGCAAACGTCGAATCGTGTTCCGGTTCCGCACGTCTCCGATGGAGATCAAGGGTGACGAGAGGGTCGAGTCGATCGTGCTCGGCCGCAACGAACTGGTCAGCGACGACAACGGGCGGATAGTGGCCAAGGACACCGGGACACGCGAGGAAATGCCGGCGCAACTGGTCGTCCGGGCGGTGGGCTACCGCGGCATCCCGACACCGGGCCTGCCGTTCGACGAGAAATCCGGCACCATCCCGCACACCGACGGCCGGGTGGACGGTCGTCCCAACGAGTACGTCGTCGGCTGGATCAAACGCGGACCGTCGGGAGTCATCGGCAGCAACAA
>JAOPWF010000593.1 GCA_025965815.1 Mycobacterium sp. | reverse complement strand
GGTCCGGCAACTGGGAGTAGCTGACCCACGCCGTGACGCGGACGCGGTGTACCTGCTGACCACCGCCACCATGCGCAACTACGTGGCCACCAATAAGCAACCCGACCGCGCCGACATCGACAACCTTGTGCGGTTCTGCATGCGTGCCCTCGGCGTGGCCTGGCCGCCGGTCGACGCCTGATGCGGGCCCCCTTAGGGCGTGACGATGTTGAACCTCGGGTTGGGCGGGTCCAGCACCGAAAGCAGCGTGGCCACCGCGCCGGGGTCACCGCTGACATCGACCCCCGGCGAGGTGGCGTCGCCGGTCACCAGTCCGATCAGGCGCGGTTTGGTGAGCGTGATGGTGGCGCTGGCGGTGGCCGGATCCGCCGGACGCCCGCTGTGGATGAGCACACCGTTGCGCAGGGTGAGGCGGTAGTTGCAGTCCAAATCGGTGAACGTCACGTCGATTGGGATGTCGAAATCCCATGCCCGCGGACCGTTGACCGAGATCGCCAGGCTGTCGAACACCTGCTCGGGTGTCAACTGCGACAACAACTCCGGTGACGACGACTTGCCCGGCGTCCCGAAGTTGCCCTCGCGAAGCTCGGTGGCACCGGACAGGAAGAAGTTCCGCCAGGTTGCGTTCTCCGCACCGTAGGCAAGCTGTTCGAGTGTCTCCGCGTACAGTGCCCTGGCCGTGGAGTGATCCGCGTCGGTGAACACCGCATGGTCCAGCAGCGTTGCCGCCCAACGGAAATCGCCGGAGTCAAACGCGGACTGCGCGAGTTCGACCACGCGGTCGATGCCACCGATCGCCTCGACGTAGCGAGGAGCCAGCGCCTCGGGTGGATGCGGCCACAGCCGCGCCGGGTTACCGTCGAACCAGCCCATGTAGCGCTGGTAGACCGCCTTGACGTTGTGGCTGACCGAGCCGTAGTAGCCGTGGGTGTTCCACGCCATGGTCAGCGCCGGCGGCAGCTTGATCATCTCGGCGATCTCGGCACCGGTGTAGCCCTGGTTGAGCAGCCGCAGCGTCTGGTCGTGCAGGTAGGCATACAGATCGCGCTGAGTGGACAGGAACTGCACGATCCGGTACTGGCCCCACGTCGGCCAGTGGTGCGAGGCGAAGGCGACATCGGTTCGGCCGCCGAACGTTTCGATGGCCTCGGTCAGGTACTGGGACCAGACGTGCGGATCCCGGACCAGGGCACCCCGCAGGGTGAGTAGGTTGTGCAGCGTGTGGGTGGCATTCTCCGCCATGCACAGGGTGCGGTAGCGCGGGAAGTAGAAGTGCATCTCGGCGGGCGCCTCGGTGCCCGGAGCCATCTGGAACTCGATCTCCACACCGTCCAGCGTGTGCCGCTCCCCCGTCTCCCGGATGTCTACGGTGGGCACGATCAGGCTGACGGTCCCGGTGGACGGCGCCTGACCGAGGCCGCAGCCGACCTGTCCGCTGGGCCCGCGTGCCAGAATGGTGCCGTACATGTAGCCGGCCCGGCGGGCCATCGCCGTTCCGGCGTAGACGTTCTCGGCGATCGCGTGCTCGGTGAAGCCTTCGGGCGCCAGCACGGCGACCCGGCCGGAGTCGACGTCGGCCTGGGTGGTCACTCCCAGCACGCCGCCGAAATGGTCGACGTGGCTGTGGGTGTAGATCACGGCCACCACCGGCCGGTCTCCGCGCTGACCGCGATAGAGCGCCAGCGCGGCGGCGGCGGTCTCGTTGCACGTCAACGGGTCGATCACGATGACCCCGGTGTCGCCCTCGACGAAGGTGACGTTGGACAGGTCGAGTCCCCGCACCTGGTAGATGCCCTCGACCACCTCGTAAAGCCCCTGCCTGGTGGCGAGTTGGGACTGCCGCCACAGACTGGGATGCACCGACGTAGGCGCGTCCCCGGCCAGGAATGAGTAGCTGTCGTTGTCCCACACGACCCCGCCGACGGCGTCTTTCACCACACCGGGGTCCAGCGCGGCGATGAAGCCACGGTCGGCCGCCGCGAAGTCCTCGGTGTCCGCGAACGGCAGCGAACCCAGGTGCTCGCCGTGTGCCGCTTTGATGACCGCTGTCGGAGGTTTTTGTTCCATCTCGCTGACATTGTCACCACTGGAGCTTCGCCGGAGCGGAACCGACACGTTATTCACCTGCGCGTCAACGCTGTGCTGCGGACGGCGGTGCCTGATTGACTGACCGCATGAACGCGCCGTCGTCCACAACCGGGTCGATCACCGTCGCCGGCGCCACCGCGATCGGCGTCGGCGGAATGATGGGCGCCGGGCTGTACACCCTGGTCGGCCTGGCGTCGACGACCGCGGGTGTCTGGGTGCCGCTCGCCTTCCTGGTCGGCGGCGCGGTGTCGGTGTTCAGCGTCTACTCCTACGCCAAGCTCGGGGCGCGGTACCCGAGTCGGGGCGGCGCTGCCCAGTTCCTGATCCGCTGTTTCGGCGACGGCGTTATCGCGGGCGGACTCAACATCTTCCAGTTCCTCGGCTGGACATCGCGATGGCGCTCTACTGCGCCGGGTTCCCGGCTACGTCCGGGCACTGCTGCCGTTCCAGACCCCGGCCTGGTCGGCCAAGGCCATCGGCATCGGCATCGGTCTGATCGTCGCCGTCGTCGCGGTCAACCTGATCGGCACCAAATTCGTCGGCCGGTCCGAGCTGTTCGTGGTCAGCATCGAGTTGGCGATCCTGGCGGTGTTCGTCGTCTTCGGCCTGACCCGTTCTGATGGGCTGGCGGATCCGGGACGCTTGTCCGAAGCCGTCGGCAACGGTTGGTTGGGGGTGTTGTTGGCCGCCGGTCTGCTCTATGTCACCTACGAGGGTTTTGGCGTGGTGACCAACTCGGCCGGCGACATGCGCAATCCCGCAAAGGAGTTGCCGCGGGCGATGTTTGCGGACCTGGGCATCGTGATCGTCGTCTACATACTGGTCAGCTCGGTGGTGGTGATGACGCTGAGCCTGCCGGCGATGGACGCCAACCAGGGCCACGTGTTGTCCGAGGCGGGGCGCGACCTGCTGGGCCGGGTGGGCTTCGTCGTCATCGGCGTTGCCGCGCTACTGGCTACCGCCTCCGGCGTCAACGCCACCATGTTCGGCGACGCTAACCTGGCCTACACGGTCTCCAAAGC
The DNA here is from genome assembly GCA_025965815.1 of Mycobacterium sp. Lineage (GTDB taxonomy): Bacteria > Actinomycetota > Actinomycetes > Mycobacteriales > Mycobacteriaceae > Mycobacterium. The sequence goes on along the minus strand of JAOPWF010000593.1, from coordinate 1,879 downwards.
CGGTGAGCTGCCGAAGACTTTCGCTCGCGGCGTGTGGCACGGCGGCACCGGTGGCCTGTTCACCGCCGCGGCGATCACCTCCGCGTTCGTGGTGTTCTTTCCGCTTGCGGCCGTCGGTCAGATGGCCAGCCTGGCATTTCTGATCGTGTATGCCACCGTCAGCATCGGGCACTTGCGGGTATACCGCGAAACCGGCGCCAAGCCATGGCTGTTGGTGCTCGCGGTGGTCCTCAACCTCGCGTTGTTCGCGCTGCTGCTCGGCTACACGATCCACACCGGGCCGGCGAGCACGTGGATCACGCTACTGGCGGTTCTTGCGCTGAGTTTCGTTTTCGAGTTCGGTTACCGCAAGCGCACCGGCCGCCGCCTGGTCGCGGAGCCACACAGCACCGCGTCGCGCTGACGCCCGGGACAGCCACGCGTCCTGGATCAGCTCGGCGAGTTCCGTCGTGTCGATCTCGGCTAATCGGCTGGAGCGCAGCAGGACCGACGGGTGGCCGGCGAAGCGGTCGGTGGTGAAGAACAGCGAGCGAGGATCGGAGAGCAGCGCGAGCTTGTCGCGCTCCGACTCCACCCAGATCATGATGACGTCGGCGTACCGCTCACCGGTGACCGGATCCTGCGCGTCGGGTTGCGGCGTGCGGAAGAACACGAACGACTTGCCGCCGACCTGATAGACCGGATTACCCTTCGGCCCCTCGATCCGCGTCACGTGCGGCATCGATGCCGCGATCCGATGTACATCGTCGACCCGGGTACGTCGCTCAGCCATATCGCGACGGTAGCCGGACGTGCGGGCGGTCCTAGAGGCGATGCAGCGGTTGGTGCTCCGCCGACACTTAAGTTGCGACGACACGCCGCAGACAACCGCGGCTGTTTAAGTTTCGGGGTCCGTGGCCTACAGGCGATGCAACGTCACGTCGGTGAGGGCGCCGTCGCCGACGGTCGCTGTCATGTACGTGCAGAACGGCTGCCTGCGGCGATCGGTCGGCGAACCCGGATTCAGCAGGCGAAGGCCGGTGGCCGAGGTGGTGTCCCACGGAATGTGGCTGTGGCCGAACACCAGCACGTCGGTGTCCGGATACAGCCGCGACATCCGGGCGTCCCGTCCACCCGAAGCGCCGGTCTCGTGCACGACGGTGAAGCGCACGCCCTCCAGCGTCACGTCAGTGCGCTCGGGAATCCGCGACCGGAACTCGGGACCGTCGTTGTTGCCCCAGCAGGCGACCAGACGGGCCGACCTCGCCTCGAGGGCGTCCAGCAGAGGGATGTCCACCCAGTCACCGGCGTGCAGCACAACGTCGGCACGTTCGACCTCGTCCCATACCCGAGCCGGGAGGTCCCTCGCCCGTTTGGGGACATGGGTATCGGCGAGTAGCAACAGCTCCACGAATCAAACTTAGCTATACGCGCCCGAAGGGATTCGAACGGTGACGGAGTCGCGGTCACACCCGGGAGATCGAGGTAGTCGAATACCTACGACAGGGGCCCAAAGGGCCGGAGATTGGCGATGACTAGGCAAAACCGGGTGAGGCAATGGGATCATCGGAGGACGAGGATCCCGGGCCGTCCGACGCGCCTCAGTGTCTCGCCGGACGGTCTCCGGGCCAGTCGATCACCGTCAGCGTCGTTGCCTACGTGAACTTGACGCGACAACTAGGGCGTGTCTCCCGACGTCCGGTACCCGACCTCACGCCGAACCCGACAACGCACGAAGGGCCGGTCATACTTCGCACGACTACGGGTCGCAGCACAATCGCCGAATAACAGGCACGCGTAGCGCATAACCAAAGATTCAATGCCGACGACGATGAGACCGGCATCATCGATGTCTTAATCCGCGTCGACGTAGGTGCCGCTATCCAACTGGTCCTCAACG
>JAOPWF010000558.1 GCA_025965815.1 Mycobacterium sp. | reverse complement strand
ACGTGCACGGGGTAGAACACCCGCGAACCGCGGGTGAAGTTCTTGATGTCGTGGTTGCCGCCGTTCTCCCTGGCGGGCACGGTGCGGGCACCGTCGCGGCCGATCGCGGCCAACGTGTCGCCGGTGGCGGTGCCACCCAGCACCGATTCCTCCAGCGGGGGCAGCGCGAGGGCCGGGATCCGGTCCGGGTCGGTGGCGATCAGGGCTCGCTCACGGGCGTTCCAGCGGGCGAGCAGTTCGGGCGACGGCGCGGTGCCGAAGAGCCCGGGGTGGGTGATGCCGGTGAACTCGACGCCGGGGATGTGCCGGGAGCTGCATTTCTGCCCGCTGAAATCCCAGATCGCCTTGTAGGCGTCGGGGAACTGGTCGGTGAGGAAGCCGCCGCCGTTCGCCTTCGCGAAGATGCCGGTGTAACCCCAGCCCTGGCCGGGTATGTCGCCGACTTCCTGAGGCACCGGACCGAGGTCGAGGATGTCGACCATGAGCAGGTCGCCCGGTTCGGCACCCTCGACATAGATCGGCCCGGACAGCATGTGGGCGTGGCTCAGGTCGACATCCCGCACGTCGTTGGCCGAGTCGTTGTTGCCGATCTGGGCGTCGGTCCACTCGCGGCACTCGACCCGGATCGACTGTCCGGGCTTCACGGTGACAGCGGGCGGAATGTCGGGGTGCCACCGGTTGTGACCGGGCACCGCCTGGTCGCGCATCGAGCGGGCCTGGTCGACGGAGAAGACGACGTCGGGCATGGGACCTCCTGTGTCAGGGGCGGGGTAACCGGGCGTGCCGTGGATCGGTGGTGATCGGGGTGGCGCGGGGTGACCGGCCGGGGACCGAGGAGACTACCTGCGGCGCTTCGGCGCTACGGACGCCGGCATCGAGGGCCCGGCGCAGGCCGGGGTCCAATGCGCGCAGCGCGGGTGTGCCGAACACGCGGCGGGCCGTCTCGCCGCAGTCGGGGCAGCTCACGTCGGCCCCTGCTTCCGCCATCGGCCGCACAAGATCGAAGCGGCCACAATGGGAACATCGGTAGCCGTATGTGGGCAATGTGCACCTCCAGCAGACAACCTCGACAGTATCTCCGAACGTCGCGTGCTGCCATCCGAGCGCCGCGCCCGCGGCGCTGTCAGTGCTCAGACTTGTCGTGCCCGGCCCGCCAGTTCAGCTGTGGCAGCGCGCAACTCGTTGATCGAGCCGATCGGCGAGATATACCCGACGCGGGTGTAGGCCACCCCGCGTTCTGTGCCCACCTTGAGGTCGAGGCCGTATCGATCGGCGCCGGTGCAGGTCGCGGACGTCGTGTCCGGGAAGCCCCCCAAGGCGCGGGCCATGGCCCGGAGGGAATCGGCGTGGTCGGCGTTGAGGTGCGCTATCGCCCCGTCCGCATGCGGCTGGATCGGGTCGGGGGCGGCGGCCGCGTAGGCCTCGCCGGTCGCGGAATCCATCCGGCCGTAGCCGCCGACCCAGCGCACCCGCTGCACCCGCAGTACCCAGAGCGAGAAGTCGCTGTAGTCGATGTAGTACTTCGCGGCGGGGACCGCGGCCATGTGCGCCTCTCGCGCCGCCGCGAATTCGCCGCCGGTCGGTTGTTGCACCACGCCGGCCAGGGTTACCCGACCGCTGGCGAGCGGGTCCGGGTCGGTGGTGGGAGCGACGATGGCGATGCTGGCCCGCGGGTCACCGGCGAGGTTGCGGCCGTGCTCTGCCATGTGGGACACACACAACACGGGTGCACCATCGAGAAGGCCGTAGGTTACGAAGGAAGCCCACGGATCTCCGTCGCTGGTCAGGCTCGCAAACGTGCCGGTGCTTGTCGAGGCGGCGATCGTCCGCGCCTCTTCGGCGGCGGACGGGCGGGTCGCGTCGACCACCGGCGTCAGCGGAGGCGGCACCGACGGGGCATCACCTGGGTCGCCATGATCGCGGGACACCATCGTCGGGACGATACCCGACCGTTTCGCCGCTCTGATCATTTGTCATAGCGGGCGCGGTGTTCGGTGACGAAGTCGGCAACGCTCTGCGGTCGCTGTCCGGTCAGGCGTTGGACGGTCTCGGTAGCGCGGTCGTACCGGCCCTCGGCATGCAGTCGCGCCATCGTGGCGAGGTGCTCGAGCACGTGCGGGTCGATACCGGCCGAGCCTTCGACCGCGGCCAGCCAGTCGTCGAACGGTGCCGGCGTGTAGGTGACGGGCCGCCCGAGGGCGGTCGTGAATTCGGCGGCGACCTCGGTCATTGACTGCGCTCGCGGGCCGGTGAGTTCGTACACCTGACCGACGTGCTCGGCCGGGTTGGTCAGGATCGTCGCGACCACCCTGGCGACGTCTCCGGCGCTGATGGGAGATGTTCGCCCCGACCCGAACGGCAGCGACAGGGTGTTGCTGTCGGCGATGCTGCGGGCCGCGAACGTGGTGAAGAAAGGGTTGTCGAGGAACACCGTCGGCCTGATGTGCACGACCGGCAACCCCGACCAGTCGAGGATCCGCTCAGCGAGGTAGTGGAGTCGCTGGTGAGGCGATTCGTCGGTACTCGTCGACGTCATCTGGGACACTGTCATCTGAGACATGTTGACGACCGCGTCCAACTGCCCGAGGTCAAGCGCGACGGTCGCGAATGTTGCCGCGGCCTCGAGGTAGTCCGGCGACACACTCATGCTGAAGTAGGCGCGTCCCGCCCCGTCGATCGCACGCCCGACGTCGTCGGGTCGAGTGAGGTCGCCGACGATCACCTGCGCCCCGGTCGACCGGAGCGCGTCGGCACGGGCGTCGTCGCGGTGCACCATGGCCCGCACCGGAAGCCCGCCGCACCGAAGTACACGAACCACTGTGTGGCCGACTCCACCGACCCCGCCGCCGGCGCCGGTGACCAGTACGGGTGCGGGTGCGGGTGTCGATGTCATGTATTGGAAGGCGCTGAGCCCATGCCGTTTATTCCGGCGGCCCCGGTTTCGGGGGTGAACGCATAGTCGCCTTCCATCCGGGTAGTCCCGCGCTACTGCCGGAAATTCATGAATTGGGGCTCAACGTGGATCTAGCCGTGACGTTTGTTGGAAACGCAACAACTCTCATTGCCTCGGGCGGGATCACGTTGCTGACCGACCCCAACTTTCTGCATCAGGGTCAGCGTGCGTACCTCGGCTACGGCCTTGTTTCCAAGCGCCTGAAACCACCCGCGTTCGACATCGCCGACCTGCCGGACGTCGACGCGATCGTGCTGTCGCACATGCACGGTGACCACTGGGATCGCGAGGCTCAGAAGGGCCTGGACCGCCGGCTTCCGGTACTGACCACCCCGCACGCCGCCAAGCGGTTGGAGAACCGCGGATTCATCGCGGCGCAGGGTTTCTCGACCTGGCAGACCCACACCATCGTGAAGGACGGCACGACGCTGACCCTGACGGCGCTGCCGGGGCGGCACGCACCGGGTTTCGCGCAGCGACTACTCCCGCCGGTGATGGGCACCATGCTGGACTTCGAGCGAGCCGACGGCTCGCGGCGCCGCCGCCTGTACGTGTCCGGTGACACCTTGGTGGTCGAGGAACTGAAAGAGATTCCGCTGCGATTCGAGGCGATCGACGTCGGCGTGCTGCACCTGGGTGGCACCCGTCTGCCCGCCGGGCGCCGGCTGCCGTTCGGGCTCACGGTGACCATGGACGGCCGCCAGGGTGCGGACGCGGTGGAACTTCTGAACCTGCCGAAGATGATCCCCGTGCACTTCGACGACTACGGTGTCTTCGCATCTCCGCTGAGCGACTTCAAGCGCGAGATGCAACGCCGCGGCCGGACGGACCGCATCGTGCAAATCGAGCGCGGCCAAACCGTTTTCATCTGACGGTCGCGACGATGGTCACCGACCGCGCCGAACACTCCGCCGATACCCGGGACAGCGGATCCCCGGGGTCGTCCCGAGGCCGGTCGGAAGGCCGACTGGAGTTGTTCTTCGACCTCGTCTTCGTCTTCGCGATGTCGCAGATCACCCAGCTGATGCTGAGCAACGTCTCCTGGCTGGGCTACGACCGGCACCATTCTGCACCAGGCACTGATCATCTTGTCCTTGTCGATGGCGGCCATGCTCGTCGCGGCCATCGCGCTGCCGTCCGCCTTCACCGACGGGGCCCTCGTTTTCGGGCTGGCGTTGTTCGTGGTCCGTGCCATCCACGCCGGCGTCTTCTACACCATGTCCCACGGGAGCGACCCTGCGGTGCGCCGCCGAGCGCCCTGCTGACCATGAGCTTCCTCGTCCAACGCCATGGGTCGATCATCATCATCGCGCTGGGTGAGGTGATCGTGGAGCTGGGAGCCGGGCCACCGAAAGCGTGCGCCATCCCTACGCCGGTGCGGGGCGTGGTGACCGTGGTGGTTCTCGGTGTGCTGGTCTCGGCGACCCTCTGGTGGACCTACTTCGGTCTCACCGCAGGCGCCGAGGAACGACTGCAGGAGACACCCGAACCGGATCGCGCACGCCTGGCCCGCGACGCGTACAGCTACCTGCACCCACCACTCATCGTCGGCATCGTCTTCTTCGCCGTGGGAACCCACGCCGCGGTCCAACACTTCGCTGATCCGCTGCCGCCGCTGCTGGCGCTCGCATTGACGGGCGGTGTGGCGTTGTTCTATGTGGCCGATGTCGTCCTACCGCTGGCGTGATCACCACCAGATCACGGTCGATCGATTACTCGGGGGGTCGGCGGCCCTGCTGGCACTCACCGCCGTCGGGGTGGTACGCCTGGCCCGCGAGCTCTGGCGGCGTCCCTGGGTGGGGCCGATCAGGACCGGTCAGGTGCAGTGCGAGGGAATGGCTACTGGCCTTTGCCGGCCGGCTCGGCAGTGGTGAGTCTGCGCGCGATGTCGTTCACCGGTGTATTGCTCGTCTGCGAGATCTTTCTGAGCATCTCGAACGCGCGCGCGGCGTCGACACTGAAGCGCTCCATGATCATGCCCTTGGCCTGGCCGATTACATCCCGGCTGGCCAGGGCCGACTCGAACTGGTGCTGCCGGTCGTCGGTGATGAGCGCGATGGCGGCGTGGGTGGCCAGCATCGCCCCGAGGGCCTGCGATTCCATGCCGAACGCCTCGGGCTTGCACCCGAAGAAGCTCAGGGTCGCAGCCTTGGCACCATAGGTGTCCAGTCGGTACGACAGCACGCTGTGCACTCCCGCGGCGGTCGCGGTGCGCGCGAAGTGCGGCCACCGCGGCTCGGTGCGCAGGTCATTGGATCGGATGACCCTTCGGCTGCCGATGGCATCGAGGCACGGCCCCTGGCCGGCGTCCTGTTGAGCGGCATCCAGGTGGTGTATGAGCTCCGAAGTTGGTGCTGCGGAATAGAACAGGCCGTCTTTGATCACCAGTACGTCCGCGCAATCTACGCCGTTGATCAGGTCCACCGCTGCGGTGGTCACCCTGCTCAGCATCTCATCGGCGGCCGCCCGGGCCGCAAAGGACTGGGTTCGCTCGGCCATCGCGGCGCGCACCTTGTCGTCGTAGCTTTGGTCAGTCACGAGCGCCCCCGATTGTGAGTGTTGCGTGGTGTGCAGCGGCCGGGAAACGGCGGTGATGCACATGGTTTATGTGTAAGCACTGTGCCGACTACACGTGTCCACTTCGTCGTCCCCGCAGTCCCAAACCTTTTCCACGGAGTTGCCCTCGTGGTACGAGGGCACGACCGCGCGCTCTCGGCTTAATTGCTGACTTCTTTGAGTTGGCCACAACAACTGTGGACGCGGCTGCGCAACGGAGACCGCAACAGGGCAGGGTCGCCCACGCCCCGGCTGACCGGTCGTGCCGAAAGGTTGAATCCCCGTTGGCGTTTTTGGCTTGCTGGGCCTGTTTTCACCCAACCCGGCGGGGTATCCGGGGGCCGACCAAAAATTCTCAGGAGGCGTTATGCAAGCAATGGTTTACCGCGGCCCCTACAAGGTTCGGGTCGAAGAAAAGGACATTCCAGCGATAGAACACCCCAACGACGCGATAGTGAAGGTTCAACTGGCCGCGATCTGCGGATCGGACCTGCACCTCTATCACGGCATGATGCCCGACACCCGGGTCGGTCACACCTTCGGCCACGAGTTCATCGGGACCGTGGAGGACGTTGGTCCCTCCGTTCAGAATCTGAAGCGCGGCGACCGGGTGATGGTTCCCTTCAATATCTTCTGCGGGTCGTGTTACTTCTGCGCCCGTGGGTTGTACTCGAACTGCCACAACGTGAACCCGAACGCCACCGCGGTGGGCGGAATCTACGGGTACTCGCACACGTGCGGTGGCTACGACGGCGGCCAGGCAGAGTTCGTCCGGGTCCCGCTGGCTGACGTCGGTCCGTCGGTGATACCCGACTGGCTCGAGGACGAGGACGCTTTGCTGTGCACCGACGCACTGGCAACCGGATACTTCGGCGCGCAACTCGGTGACATCGTGGAAGGGGACACGGTCGTCGTCTTCGGGGCGGGCCCGGTCGGCCTGTTCGCCGCGAAGTCGAGTTGGCTGATGGGCGCGAGCCGCGTCATCGTCGTAGACCATCTGGACTACCGGCTGGCGAAGGCCCGCAGCTTCGCTCACGCCGAGACCTACAACTTCGGCGAGTACGACGACATCGTGGTGGAGATGAAGAAGACCACCGACTACCTCGGGGCGGACGTGGCCATCGACGCGGTCGGCGCCGAAGCGGACGGCAACCTGCTTCAACACGTGACTGCGGCGAAGTTCAAGTTGCAGGGCGGTTCACCGGTGGCCCTCAACTGGGCGATCGACTCGGTACGCAAGGGTGGAACCGTATCCGTGATGGGCGCCTACGGGCCGATGTTCAGCGCGGTGAAGTTCGGTGACGCCATGAACAAGGGACTCACCATCCACACCAACCAGTGCCCGGTCAAGCGCCAGTGGCCCCGCCTGCTATCGCACATTCAGAACGGCTACCTGAAGCCGAGTGAGATTGTCACGCACCGGATCCCGCTGGAGCACATCGCCGAGGGCTATCACATCTTCTCTGCCAAACTGGACGACATCATCAAGCCGATCGTCATTCCGAACCACAACTGACCAGACGCCAGGAGACATTGATGACTCACACAGCAGAACACCCGCCGGCCTATACGGCAGAACATCCACCCGTACCCGGCAGTGACGAACTACGCGCCAGGATCCCCGGTTGGGGAGCAGACCTCGATCCCAAGGACCGGCCGTCGGTTCCCAAACTGCGCTACGACCTTGAAACCGGGGCACATTGGGACTTCCCCGACCGCCAGCCCGAGAAGTGGCCGCGCGAGCGATCTGTCGAACACAGGTTCCTCACCCCGGTGTTCGGAACGGCGCAGCCGCCGAGCGGGATTTCGGGCGCCATGCGCAAGTTCGCGTACAAATTCAGCGAGGGCCGCGCCGCGCACTGGTTGATCCTGCTCTACGCGGATCGTGTCGACGCCGCCGAGCACCACGTCCGTTCGCTGCTGACTCTGCGTCCGGACAACCCGATCACCGAGACGGGAATCAAGGCCGAACTGACCCATCACGGCATGAAGTCGCGGCTGGGCAGGAAGCGGGTCGACATCAAACACCAGTGGATGGATCCGTTCATCGTGGCCGGACCGTGGATCGTCTCCGCGTACCTGATCAGAAAACTGCTGAAGCGCGGCGAGAAATAGGAGACAAGATGACAACCTCAAACCGGCGGTCGCCGGACCAGGTAAGGGAGTTCGATGCTCCGGCCAGCCTCTCGGAGAGCCTGCAGAAGGTCCTGGTTGATCTGGTCGAGTTGCATCTGCAGGGCAAGCAAGCACACTGGAATCTCATCGGTACCAACTTCAGGGATCTGCACCTGCATCTCGACGAAGTGGTCGAGATCGCCCGAGGGGCCAGCGACACCATTGCCGAGCGCATGCGCGCCCTCAACGCCGTTCCCGACGGCCGATCCGAGACCGTCGTGGATGCCACCACGCTGCCGGCCATCCCCGGCGGCGAATACAGCACCGGCGAGGTGGTCGACCTGATCACCAACCGGATCTACGCCGCGGTGGACACCATGCGCTCGGTGCACGACACCGTCGACGAAGCGGACCCGGCGAGCGCAGATCTGCTGCACGCGATCATCGACTCGCTGGAAAAGGCGGCCTGGATGCTCAAATCCGAAAACCGAAAGGTCTGATTGTCAAGAGGATTCAGGCGAGTAACTCGTCCGGCGGAACGTAATACGGGTTCTCGATGGGCATGCCCGAGAGCAACACCAGCGGATGGGTCTTGAGGAGGTTGATGATTATCCCCTCGGTGTACTGGCTGAGGTCGTACATGCACAGGATGGCCTGTGGGTGCCGGGCCGCGTACCGATTCAACTCGGACTCGTAGCGGAACATTGCGTCCCATCCCGGTAGCTGCGCCATCCACCAGCTGGCCTCCGCGGTCAGTCGGACGAAGTCGAAACCGCCGGTGAGTGCAGCGCTCACGGTGGTGTCCCAGAACCCGACGATCTCGTCGGGGTCGAAGTGGTCGGGCGACAAGATGTGGTCGTCCGACGTCTTCACTTCGAGCTGTTCGCGCGCAACTGATTTCGGCACGTCGGCGTCGCTACCCACCGTGGCGGCCAGTTTCGCGAGGAGCCCGGTTGCCTCGCGTTCCTGAATGCCTGCGAAACACTTGTCTCCACGATTCAGTCCGTCGACGAGGAACGGGAGCAGCACATCGTCACGTTCACGGACGCCGAAATACATCGCGCAGATGTGTTGCCCTGCCTCGATGGGTGTCCGCGACTTGTCGAACAGCGAGCGCTCCTCGATCATGCTCAGGGGCCTTTCGGGACAGAGTCGGACAGTCCGATGACGTCGAACACTCTGGTGGCGAGGTGCAGGTTGAGTCGGGTGTCGACGTCCTGGAGGTCACGCCCGGAGATGTCGCGGATGCGCTTCAGCCGATAGCGCAGCGTGCTGCGGTGGATGTTGAGCGCATGTGCGGCCTGGTCGTAGTTGCCGCCGGAATCGAGGTAGCGGGTGAGCGTCTTGATCAGCTCGGTGCGTTACTTCCGGTCATAGGTCAGTAGCGAACCCAGCCATTCCGAGACGAATCCGCGCACCTCGGGTCTGTTGTCCCCCGGTTCGAAAATGCGGTATACGCCGAGGTCGTCGAAACGTCGCGCGCCGTGCGGCGACACCGAGGCCTTCAGGACCTGCAGCGCGCGCCGCGCCTCGGAGAATGATCGTGGTAGCTCGGAGGGGGTGACCGCGGCCGAGCCGATTCCGATGGATCCGCGGTCAGAGCCTACGTCGGCCGAGATCCCGTGGTGCAGTGACGCCGGCCCGGGTGCGCCGTCGGTGAGTAGGACGACCATGTTTGGCCGGCGGGCGGTCAGGGCGCGCAGGCCGGCCCCGGTGG
>JAOPWF010000077.1 GCA_025965815.1 Mycobacterium sp. | reverse complement strand
GACTATAGTCCGTTTACGTGGGTGGAATCGTCGAGCGACTGGCCTCGACCACACCCCAACCAAGGAGAGACGGACATGGCATCAGCAGTTGGAGCAGTCGGGACCACTGAGCTCGGCGTAGGAACGTGGGCGATCGACCCGGTTCATTCGTCGATCACCTTCTCGGTACGCCACCTGGTGGTGAGCAAGGTCCGCGGCAACTTCGGATCGTTCAGCGGCGCCATCACGGTCGACGAGGACGGCACGCCTTCGGTCAGCGCGGAGATCGACGTCACCTCGGTCTACACGGGCAACGAGCAGCGCGAGGGCCACATCAAGTCGGCCGACTTCTTCGACGTGGAGAAGTACCCGACTGCCACCTTCACGTCCACCGCGGTCAAGGCCACCGGTGATGATTACGTGCTCGAGGGCGACTTCACCCTCAAGGGTGTCACCAAGCGCATCGACCTCGCGCTGGAGTTCAACGGCGTCAACCCGGGTATGGGTCACGGTGAGGTCGCTGGCTTCGAGGCCTCGGTCGTCTTGAACCGCAAGGACTTCGGCATCGACCTCGACATGCCGCTGGAAGCCGGCGGCGCGGTCGTCGGCGACAAGATCGCCGTCACGCTGGACATCGAGGCCCTCAAGCAGGCTTAAGGCGCACGCTCACCCCTGCGCGAGCGTGCGTAGACCGCCGCAGAATTGCGGCGTGTTGACCCGCAGACACGCACGCTCGCGCAACAAGGGGAGAGCTACAGCCGGGCGGCCAGTTCGGTGCCCTGCTTGATGGCGCGTTTCGCGTCGAGTTCGGCGGCCAGCGCCGCGCCGCCGATGATGTGTGGCTCGATACCGTTGCGGCGCAGACCCTCTTCGAGGTCGCGGACCGGCTCCTGCCCGGTGCAGATCACCACGTTGTCCACCGCGAGCACCTGCGGACGCTTCCGGTCGGGGCCAAAGCTGATGTGCATGCCCTCGTCGTCGATGCGCTCGTAGTTCACGCCAGAGAGTTGGTGCACACCCCTGGCCTTCAGCGCCGCACGATGCACCCAGCCGCTTGTCTTGCCCAGCCGTCGTCCCTGCGGACCCTTGGTGCGCTGCAGCAGATAAACCTCGCGAGCGGGCGGTGCCGGTATCGGCGTCGTCAGGGCACCGCGGGCCTCGCCCCCGCAAGCGGGCGGTACCCCCAGCGGATCGGCGACGCCCCATTCGGCCTTCCAGTCCTTGAGGTTGAGCGTCGGCGATTCGTCGACGACAAGGAACTCGCTGACGTCGAAGCCAACGCCGCCGGCGCCGAGGACCGCGACCGTCCTGCCGACGGGCCTCGCGCCGGTGATGGCCTCGGCATACGTCAGCACCATCGGATGGTCGATGCCGGAGATGGACGGGATGCGTGGTGTCACCCCGGTCGCGAGCACGACGTCGTCGAAACCCGCCAATTGCTCGGCGCTGGCCGTCGTGCTCAGCCGCACCGTCACACCGTGCTTGTCCAGCATCGTCGTGAAGTAGCGGATGGTCTCGTTGAACTCCTCCTTGCCGGGGATCCGGCGCGCCATGTCGAACTGCCCGCCGATGACGTCTTTGGCCTCGAACAACGTGACGGCGTGGCCACGCTCGGCGGCGTTGACCGCTGCGGCCAGACCGGCCGGCCCCGCGCCAACGACCCCGACCTTCCGCGCGCGCCGGGTCGGGGTGAGGACCAATTGGGTCTCGTGACCGGCGCGCGGGTTGAGCAGACACGACACCGTCTTGTGCACGAAGGCGTGGTCCAGGCAGGCCTGGTTGCAAGCGATGCAGGTGTTGATCTCCGCCGCGCGATCCCTCTGCGCCTTGAACACCCAGTCCGGGTCCGCTAGCAGTGGGCGCGCCATCGAGATCAGTTGTACCTGCGTGTCGGCCAGGATCTGCTCGGCGGCCTGCGGCATGTTGATCCGGTTGGAGGCCACCACCGGTATGTCGACGTGTTCGGCGACCGCGCTGCTGATATCGACGAACGCGCTGTTGGGTACCGAGGTGACGATGGTGGGCACCCGCGCCTCGTGCCAGCCGAAGCCGGAGTTGATGATGGTGGCCCCCGCCGCCTCGACTTCCGTTGCCAGCGCGATGGTTTCATCCCAGCTCTGACCGTTCTCGACGTAGTCGGCCATCGACATGCGGTAGCAGATGATGAAGTCGTCCCCAACGGCCGCGCGGGTGCGGCGGACGATCTCGACCGGCATCCGGCGGCGCTTCTCGGGACTGCCGCCCCACGCGTCCCTCCGGTTGTTCGTGCGCGGCGCCAAGAACTGATTGAGCAGATATCCCTCGCTGCCCATGATCTCGACGCCGTCGTAGCCGGCTGCACGGGCCAGGACAGCGCAGCGTGCGAAGTCCTCAATCGTGCTTTCGACGCCCCGAGACGACAGCCGCCGCGGCCGGAATGGATTGATCGGGGCTTTGATCGACGACGCGCTCACCGAAAGTGGGTGATAGGCATAGCGGCCCGCGTGCAGGACCTGCAGCACGATTTTCGCGTCGGCCTCGTGGACTGCTGAGGTGATGCGGCGATGGCGGCGCGCGTCGGAGCCGCTGAGCATCTGCGCTGCGAATGGCAGCAACCAGCCGGTGCGGTTGGGCGCATAGCCGCCGGTGATGATGAGCCCGACGCCACCGCGGGCCCGTTCGGCGAAGTACTCCGCGAGACGGTCGGTGTCCCCGGCGCGGTCCTCCAGGCCGGTGTGCATGGAGCCCATGACCACCCGGTTGCGCAGTGTGGTGAATCCGAGATCCAACGGGGACAACAGGTTTGGGTACGGGTCACTCATCTGTCGTCCTCCGGTGAGAGTGCGGCCGACACTTCGTCGAGCCAGTCGACGGAGGCCTCTTCGGCGCGTATCCCCCCACGTAACACCAGGTACTGGTGCAACGCCGGGCCGCTGAGCGCACGCGGATCGGGGAACTGCCGCTTCTCGAAGCCGCGGTAAGTGTCGAGTAGTTCGGCACGTTCGGCGCGCAACGCCACGACCTGGGCGCGCAACGCCTGCGCGTCCCCGTAGCCGGCCGCCCGGATCTTCACCGCGAGATCCCTTGTCCGAGTGTCGGTGACCGCGCTGGCACGTCCGGACTTGGGCTGACTGGCTGGTTCGGCGATCCAGCGCGCCAACTCCGCGCGGCCGGCGTCGGAGACGGTGTACACCTTCTTATCCGGCCGACCGTGCTGGACAACGGGGGTGACGTGCACCCAGCCGTCCTCCTCCATCACCCGCAGCGTGCGGTAGATCTGCTGGTGGGTGGCACTCCAGAAGTAGCCGATGGACCGGTCGAACCGGCGGGCCAATTCGTATCCCGAGCCGGACTGTTCGCAGAGCGACACCAGGATCGCGTGGGGGAGTGCCACGATCGCAGCCTAGGCATCCGCGAGGGCATATGCAACTAGTTGCACTGCACCTACACGCATAGGTGGGGTATTAGGTGAGCTGTATCTGCAACGGTTAGTATCAGGTAACTGCGTGTCCGCATCCGCTCGCACCGCGAATGGATTGTGGCCGGGCAGGTTAGGGCACACTGGCACGGGCGTCTGACTACCGGCATCGGATACTGTCAGCGGCTTACCAGGGCCCAGTGGATAACAGCAGACAGCAGCCCCCCGAATCAGGAGATCGAGGAGACCTTCGTGACATACACGATCGCCGAACCTTGCGTCGATATCAAAGACAAGGCGTGCATCGAGGAATGCCCCGTCGATTGCATCTACGAGGGCGCGCGGATGCTGTACATCCATCCCGACGAATGCGTCGACTGCGGCGCCTGCGAGCCGGTGTGCCCCGTCGAGGCCATCTACTACGAGGACGACGTCCCCGAGCAGTGGAGCGAGTACACGCAGATCAACGCGGACTTCTTCGCCGAGCTCGGTTCGCCCGGCGGCGCATCCAAGGTGGGGTTGACCGAGGACGACCCGCCGGCAGTCAAGTCGCTGCCGCCGAAGGCTGAGGACGACTGACGGCTCGGCCACATCGGGCGGTGTCCGCGTCGCTGCCGGTGTTCCCGTGGGACACCCTGGCTGACGCGACGGCGCAGGCCCGCTCGCATCCCGACGGCATCGTCGACCTCTCGGTTGGCACCCCGGTCGACCCAGTGGCTCCGCTCATCCGCGACGCACTCGCGGCCGCCAGCGCCGAGCCCGGCTATCCCACCACCGCAGGCACTCCCGCGCTGCGTGCGTCCGCGCTCAATGCGCTGGCCCGCCGCTACGGCATTACCGGCCTGGCGCCCGACGCCGTGCTGCCGGTGATCGGCACCAAGGAACTGATCGCCTGGCTGCCGACGTTGCTCGGACTCGGACCAGACGATCTCGTGGTCGTACCCGAGCTCGCCTACCCGACCTATGAGGTGGGCGCCCGGCTGGCCGGAGCCGAGGTGCTGCGCGCCGATTCGCTGACCCAGCTGGGCCCGCGGTCCCCGGCGCTGATCTATCTCAACTCGCCGAGCAATCCCACCGGCAGGGTGCTCGGTGTCGACCACCTGCGCAAGATCGTCGGCTGGGCCCGCGAGCGCGGTGCACTGGTCGTGTCGGACGAGTGCTACCTGGGTCTGAGCTGGGACGTGCCCGCCTTCTCGGTGCTGCACCCCGAGGTCAGCGACGGTGATCCGGCCGGTCTGCTCGCGGTGCACTCGCTGTCGAAGAGTTCGTCGCTGGCCGGCTACCGGGCGGGCTTCGTCGCCGGCGACGCGGCGGTGATCGCGGAGTTGCTCGCGGTTCGCAAGCACGCCGGGATGATGGTGCCGACGCCGGTGCAGGCGGCCATGGTCGCGGCGTTGGACGACGACGCGCACGAGACCGAACAGCGACAGCGGTACGCGTTGCGCCACGACGCGCTCGGAATGGCGCTGCGCGGCGCGGGTTTCGTCATCGACGACTCCGAGGCCGGGCTGTATCTGTGGGCGACCCGCGGCGAGCCGTGCCGCGACACGGTGGCGTGGCTCGCGCAGCGCGGAATCCTGGTGGCGCCCGGCGACTTCTACGGACCGCGCGGTGCCAACCATGTGCGGGTAGCACTGACCGCAACCGACGAGCGCATCGCGGCGGCGGTTGAGCGGCTCGCGCCGCGGTAGCCGCGGTTACCCGGTCGCGGTGGCGCGCAGGCTGAGCGACAGCAGCAGTCGCACGTCGGGGTCCTCGAGCGACGTCGATAGCAGCTTCTCGATCCGGCGAATCCGGTATCGCACCGTGTTGGGGTGCACGTGCAACTGCTGGGCGGCCGCCGCGACATCACCGAAGCTGTCCAGGTAGATCCGCAGGGTGTCGGCCAGCGCCGCGTCCTGGCTGCGGAGCTCACGCACCCGGGGATCGACGAGCCGGTCGTTCCCGCCGACCAGCGTCACGATCTCGTCGAGCAGCACCGTCGTGCGTGCCTCGGCCAGGGAGGTGACCTGCCCGATGGCCACCGGGTGGCGCTCGGCACTGTCGAGCACTCTGTCCACCTCGGCGCGCGCGGCGGCGGCGGCCGCCAGCCCGGCCACCGGGGCGGCGATCACGGCGCGCAACTCCAGCCCCAGCTCGTTGCGCAGCGCACCGATGGTGCCGCGGATCCACGACGTCACCGAGCCGACCTTGCCGGTCTGCGGCAACAGCACATATACCCGCGATCCCCTGGCGGCCACCTGGGCGTCGCCGCGAAAAGCGCTGGCGCTCAACGCCAGCACATCGGCGAGTCGGGCGTGCTCGGTGGAGGTGTCGAAGCCGATGAGCGCCGCCCGCCCGTCCGCCGCGATGCCGAGCCCGCGGGCGACATCGGTGACGTCAATCGCGTCATCGTCGCCGAGGCCGAGCACCTGCTGAACCAGGATGGCGTGCGTGGACGGTGTGGCGGCCAGCCGCGACATGATGCGGGCGGCCAGCACGGCGGCGCCGCGCAGCACCTCCTCGGCGTCGTCGGCCAGCGGCCGCGATCCCTGTTGCACCCAGATCGTCCCGGCGAACCCGGGTGTGCGCCGCCGGTCGATCGGCGGGCGGTGGATGCCGATCGCGAGCCGGGGCCGCAGGCCCAGTTCCGGACGTTCGGCCACGCGGACCACCTCGCTGCTGGCCCGCAGCGCGTCGAAGATGCCCCACTGGCCGATCCACTCCAGGTGCTCGGGTGGGCCTGCCCGGCCCAGGATCGACAGCCGTCGCAACTCGTCGGCCTCTTCGTTGGAGGCGGAGTAGGCCAGCACATGCGACTGCGCGTCCTCGATGCTGACCATCCCGTGGGTACGGTCGGCGATCGACTGCGCCAGGCCGAACAGGTCGGTGCCCGAGTCGTAGAGCGGATCGGCGCGGTCGCCGTGGTGCTCGAAGACGTGGTCGACGAGCCGGTAGAGCCGCTCCCAGCGGGCCCGCGGTTCGACGGCGACCACCGCGGCACCGACGGCCACGGCGCGCGCCACCAATTGCTCGGTCGGGTCCTTGACGAAGATCGCTGCCGGTACCCGTCCGGTCGGAGCGCTCACGTGCCGGTCGATCCACGCAAGGGCATCGTCGTCCGAGACGCCGAGCAGGAAGAACACATCGGCCGACCCCGCGCCGGCGGCGAGGCCGAGGCGGACGTCGTCGGAGTCGATCAGCGCCGCCGATGCGACCGGGAGGTCGAGGCCACGTGGGGCGTCCACCAGGGTCACCATCGTGGCGTCCAGCGCGAGCAGCAGCTGCCCCAGTCCGACACCGGTAGTCCCCATGTTGTCCGACCCTACTGTCGAAATAGCGGAGACTTGTCCGATCGGCTAATCGTTAGACGGTGGCGGTCGGGGATCCTTACACCATGGACGCCATCACCGATGTGCCGTTGCCCGCCAACGAGCCCGTACACGACTACGCGCCGGGTGCCCCGGAACGCGCCCGGCTCACCGACGCTCTCAAGGCGCTGGCCGCCGACCCAATTGATCTGCCGCACGTCATCGGCGGCAAGCACACGATGGGCGGCGGCGCCCGCATCGACGTGGTGCAGCCGCACCGACATTCCGCCCGGCTGGGCACGCTGACCAACGCCGATCACGCCGACGCGACCGCCGCGGTCGACGCCGCGATCGCCGCCCGACAGCAGTGGGCCGACACCCCCTTCGACGAGCGCGCCGCGGTGTTCCTGCGTGCCGCCGACCTATTGGCCGGACCGTGGCGGGAGAAGATCGCCGGCGCAACCATGCTCGGCCAGTCCAAGACCGCCTACCAGGCCGAGATCGACGCGTCGTGTGAACTCGTCGACTTCTGGCGGTTCAACGTGGCGTTCGCCCGCCACATCCTGGCCCAGCAGCCGATCAGCAGTCGCGGCGTGTGGAACCGCACCGACTACCGACCGCTCGACGGCTTCGTCTACGCCATCACGCCGTTCAACTTCACCGCCATCGCGGGCAACCTGCCCACCGCCCCTGCCCTGATGGGTAACACGGTGGTGTGGAAGCCGTCCATAACGCAGACCTTCGCGGCGTACCTGACCATGCAGCTCCTCGAGGCCGCGGGCCTTCCGCCCGGCGTGATCAACCTGCTCGCCGGCGACGGCTACGCGGCATCCGACGTGGTGCTGGCCGACCCACGGCTGGCCGGTATCCACTTCACCGGGTCGACCGCGACCTTCCAGCATCTGTGGCGCGAAGTCGGCGCCAACATCGACCGCTTCCATTCCTACCCGCGGCTGGTGGGCGAGACCGGCGGTAAGGATTTCGTGCTGGCGCACTCCTCGGCCCAGCCCGACGTGCTGCGCACGGCGCTGATCCGCGGCGCCTTCGATTACCAGGGCCAGAAGTGCTCGGCGGCGTCGCGGGCGTTCATCCCGCGTTCGGTGTGGCGGCAGCTGGGCGACGACTTCCTCGGCGCCACCGCGGAGCTGAGGTACGGCGACGTCGCCGACCTTTCGAACTACGGTGGAGCGCTGATCGACGAGCGTGCGTTCGCCAAGAACGTCAAGGCAATCGAGCGGGCCAAGGGTACGGCCGGTGTCACCATCGCCGTGGGCGGGGAATACGACGACAGCGAAGGCTATTTCGTGCGTCCCACCGTGCTGCTGTCCGACGACCCGACCGATGAGGCGTTCAGAGACGAATACTTCGGGCCGATCCTGTCGGTGCACGTCTACCCCGACGACGAGTACGACCGCATCCTCCACCTCGTCGACACCGGCTCGAAGTACGCGCTGACCGGAGCTGTCGTCGCCGACGACCGGTCGGCCGTTCTGGCCGCGGAGAACCGGTTGCGGTTCGCCGCGGGCAACTTCTACGTCAACGACAAGCCCACCGGCGCCGTCGTCGGCCAGCAGCCGTTCGGCGGCTCGCGGGCGTCGGGCACCAACGACAAGGCGGGGTCGCCGCTGAACCTGTTGCGCTGGACGTCGGCACGCTCGATCAAGGAGACCTTCGTCCCGCCCACCGACCACAACTACCCGCACATGGAGGCGGAGTGATGGCTGAGTTGTTCAGCCGGGTCGCCCGCCCGGCCATCCTGGCGGCCAGCCGCTCCGACGGTCTGCGGCGCACCGCGGAGCGGTTGCCGGTCACCCGCAAGGTCGTGCACCGCTTCGTGCCCGGGGAGACAGTCGCGGACGCACTGAAAAGCGTTGCCGATCTGCGGGATTCGGGCCGACTGGTGTCGATCGACTACCTGGGCGAGGACACCACCGATGCCGAGACCGCCAATGCGACCGTGCAGGCCTACCTGTCGCTGCTGGACGCCCTCGGCGGGCGCGGCGAACCCGCCGATTCCGGGGTCCGCACGCTGGAGGTCTCGCTGAAACTGTCCGCGCTCGGTCAGGCGCTGCCCCGGGACGGCGAGAAGATCGCCTTGGAGAACGCCCACACGATCTGCGAGCGGGCCCAGCAGGTGGGCGCCTGGGTGACCGTGGACGCTGAGGACCACACCACCACCGATTCGACTCTGGGCATCGTGCGCGAGTTGCGTGCCGATTTCGAGTGGCTGGGAACGGTTCTGCAGGCCTACCTGAAGCGCGCGCACGCCGACTGCCAGGAATTCGCCGCCTCCGGCGCCCGGATCCGGCTGTGCAAGGGGGCATACGACGAGCCGGCATCGGTGGCTTTCCGCGACCGCGACGACGTCACCGATTCTTACCTGCGCTGCCTACGGGTGCTGATGGCCACGGAGCCGCTGGGCCGGCGACATGGGCCGAAGGTCGGCTACCCGATGGTGGCCTCGCACGATCCGGTGATCATCGACGCGGTGCCGGCACTGGTTCACGAGAACCGTCGCGAGGTAAGCGAATTCGAATACCAGATGCTCTACGGCATCCGCGACGCCGAGCAGCGACGGTTGGCCGACGACGGTAACCACGTCCGGGTGTACGTGCCGTTCGGCACGCAGTGGTACGGATACTTCGTGCGGCGCCTTGCCGAGCGGCCGGCCAACCTGACCTTCTTCATGCGGGCGCTGGCCGAGCGGGACCACGGACGCTAGCCGGTCATCGCCACCGCGTTCGGCTGGCCGAGAAATGCGGCGGCGTGCCGGCGGGCGAAGTCCGCGAAGCTGGTCGGCTCGACCCCGAACGTCTCGTGGGTGCTGAGGTCCACCTTTGATGTGGCGCAGCGCCGGCGTTCCCTGAACAGCTCGTCGAGCAGGTCCAGGGCATCGGGCGGCAGGCCGGCGGCGGCGAGTTCGTTGCGCTTGTCCGCGAACGAGACGTCGGCGTAGCGGAACGTCGTTCCGGTGGCATCGGAGATCTGTTCGACGACGTCGGTCATCGTCAGTGCCTGCGGCCCGCTCAGGTAATAGCTCTTGCCAAGATGTCCACCCGCACGCAGCAGCGCGACCGCGACTTTCGCGATGTCGTCGATGTCGACAGGAGCCAGTTCGCTGGTGCCGATCGGCAGCACGAGCTGCCGTCTGGCCGGGTCCACCCCCGTCGGCGTCCCGGGAAGATAGAACTGCATGAACTGAGTGGGCTGCAGGTGGGTCCAGGCCAGTCCCGAACGTTCCAGGTAGCGCTCGACCTGCGCGTGCCACCGGCTCGCGCGGAAGGCGCCGGGTTCAAAGCCGATGCCGGAATCGATCCCCGAGTACTTGACGATATGCGGGACACCGGCGGCCTTCGCCGCCTCGATGAAGGTGCACTGCGTGTCCACCATCTGCACCTCGGGGGTTGAGATCATCAGCGCGCGGTCGACGCCGTCGAACGCTGCCCCGAGTGTCTCCGGCCGCAGCATGTCGCCGTGCACCACTTCGACCGTGGGAAGTCCGTCGAACATGGCGGCCTTGGCGGGGTTTCGAACCAGCGCCCGCACCGGAAGCTGCTGTCGAGCGAATTCGCGGATGACCGCGGAGCCGGCGAGGCCCGTCGTTCCTGTCACAAGAATCATGTTGTCGTTTGTCCTTAGCTTCAGCCCTGCCACGCCAAACGTCGCGGCACTTCCACACAGGTAGACCGTTGGCCTGCGGGAAAGGAATCGGTGACAGCGCGGCATGCCACCCTGGACAGATGATGTGGTGCGGACGGTCGGCGCGCCTTGCCCTGGTGACGCTCCTGTTGCTCAGCGCGTTCGGTGGACTGACCTCTGGCTGCGCCGCGCCGCAGGATCCCGGGCCGCTGCCGAACCAGTCGCCGCCGATGGGCTGGAACTCGTGGAACTCTGGCATCGAGCTGACCGAGCAGTCCATCAAAGCCACCATCGACGCCATGATCAGCTCCGGCATGCGGGATGCCGGTTATCGCTACGTGAACCTCGACGCGGGTTGGGCCGCGCCACGCCGCGGATGGAATGGGCACCTTGACGCCGACCCCGACAGATTCCCGGGCGGGATCGCGGTCCTGTCGCGCTACGCACATGACCGCGGCATGTTTCTGGGGTTGTACTCCAGTCCCTACAACGAGATCTGCGGACAAGCACCGGCGAACGGGAGCGCGGGCCACGAGACAACGGATGCGAAAACGTTCGCAGCCTGGGGCATTGATTACCTGAAGTACGACTGGTGTCGCATCGACGCGACGCATACCGATCAGGTGCGGGTCTTCACGGCCATGCGGGACGCGTTGCGCGCCAGCGGACGCCGCATCCTTTACAGCATCAACCCCAACAGCTCCGAGGATCCGACCGCGGGCTCGCGGTATGACTGGACGGGTATCGCCGACATGACCCGTAACACCGTCGATCTGTTCCCGCTGTGGCGCAACGGGTCGGCCGCCGCTGACACCGTCGGATCATCGTCGCTCGATATGTACAGTGTCCCAGCCGAATTCGAGGCCGCGGCGCCGGTGGCTGCGCGCAGCCGTCCCCGGCACTGGAACGACCCCGACATGCTGGTGGTGGGGCTCCCGTGGGCCGACTTCGTCAAGGGCCATCCCAGCATGCTGCCCACCCTCGCGTCGCCGGGCAGTCTGACCCCTGAGCAACTGATGCAGGCCTATCAGCCGCCACCGTTGTCCCCGGAACTCGTTGCGCTGGTCGGTCCCCAGCGGCCAAGCCTCTCCGACACCGAACAACGTGCGCATTTCTCGCTGTGGGCGATGCTGGCCGCTCCACTGATCGCCGGCAACGACGTACGCACCATGTCGGAACAAACCCGCGCCATCCTCACCAATCGCGAGGTCATCGCCGTCGACCAGGATCCGCTCGTCGCCCAGGGCGCACCGACGCGCACTGACAGCCGGGTCATCGTCAAGCCACTCGCCGACGGCGCTGCGGCGGTCGCGCTGTTCAATCCCGGTGACAGACCCGTCGGCATTGAGACCAGCGTCACCGCGCTCGGGCTCGAGCAGGCACGGTGCTACACCGTCCGTAATCTCTGGACCCACTCCGACAGCACCACCACCGGCATCGTCGGGAGTTCATCGGTCCCCGCCCATGGCGTGGACCTGCTGCGGATAAGCCCACGCTGCCAGTGACGCCGAGCACCTCTGGCGGCGGTCTCAGCGTTCTTTCAGCTTCGTCTTGCGACGCTACGCGCGATGACTGCCAGTCGAGCCGTGCCGAGAGACGCGCATGCGAGTCGCGGGGATCGTGAGCAGGCCAAGGCATTCGTTGATCTGCTGAATCCGCTGCTGGACGAAGTGGAGCGCCTTCGACGCAGCCGCCGCTATCGAACCAGCCTCACCTTTGCGACCCGATGCGACAACGAGGCCAATCGCCTCATCGCCATGCTCGACGCGCTGCGCGAGCAGTTCCCCGGCTGCGCCGAGTCCGACTACGACGGTTCGCCCGAGCTGTCGCTGGTTGAAGACGGTCATGACAACGTTGCAGGGCTCCACTGACGCAGGGTCGCTTGTCGGCCAGTTTTGCGTGGCTGCGAAAGTGGTGTGCAGTGGACAAACTGGCGGATGTGCGGGATAGATGGGGTAGCACTGGCGAATCCGACAGGAGGCACCCAATGGCATCCGACCAACAGCGAGTGTGGCTGATCACCGGGGCCAACTCGGGTTTCGGGCGGGCTATCGCCGGACGGCGCTGGCCACCGGCGACACCGTGGTGGCCGCGGCCCGTCGCCCCGACACTCTCGCCGACCTGGTGGCCACCGCACCTGCTCCCGCAGATGCCCGAGCGCGGATCCGGAGCGATCGTCCAGATGAGCAGCATGGGCGGTCGTTTCACGTTTTCCGGCGTCGGGGCCTACTCCGCGACCAAGTTCGCGTTGGAGGGCTGGTCGGAGGCGCTGGCCAAGGAGGTCGACCGGTTCGGCATCCAGGTGCTGATCGTTGAGCCAGGCGCATTCCGGACGTCATTCAACGGTCCCGGCGCGCTGCTGGTGTCCACCCGATTCCGGCCTACGACGAACAGATTGAGCCGCGGCGGACCGGCATGCCCGACGACGACGGCAAGCAGCCCGGCGACCCGCCAAGGCCGCCGCCGCCATCCTCGTCGCGCTGAATTCGGCGGCCCGCCGCTGCGACTGGTACTCGGCAACGACGCCGTCGACGCCGTTTCGGGCGCACTGGAAAGTGCGAACGCCGAGCTGGTGGCGTGGGAGCGCCTCGGCCGGTCGGCGGTCTTTGATTAGGGTCGCTCGCTGAGCATCAGCTGGGCGAACGCGGCGATGGACTGCGAGTCGGTGATCTCGCCGCTGCGGATCATCCGCTCGACGTCCGCGCGGGAGAACCAGTCGCTGTGCATGTCCTGTTCCTCGTGCTCGCGCTCCGGATCGCCCTCGGTGATGTCCGTCGCCAGGAACACCCAGCCGCGCTGGCTGCTCATCCCGGGCGCCACGTCGAGCCGCCCGAGCACCACCATCGACCCGGCCCGCAGGCCGGTCTCTTCGCGCAGCTCGCGCGCGGCCAGCTCGGCCGGCGCCATCTCCGCCAGATCCGGCGCGGTACCCTGCGGGAACTCCCAGCGGCGCTCGCCCAACGGGTAGCGGTACTGCTCGACCAGCCGGAACCGGCCGCCGTCGGCGGCGATGACCAGCGCGTAAGCCGGTTTGTCGATCACGCCGTAGATCCCGGTCGAGCCGTCCGGGCGGCGGATCTCGTCCTCGCGCACAGTCATCCAGTTGTTTCGGTACACCTCGCGGGATGCGACACGCGCAATGGGCTCCACGCCGCCAAGTATCGCCGAGAGCGGGACGGGTAGCCTCGCTGGCGTGCTGCTGGCCTCGTTGGATCCCGTAGCCGCCGCCGGACACGACATCGGCGACGCGGTGAGCATCGGCGGAGTCGTGCTGAGCCGCAGCGACCTGGTCGGCGCCGCGACGTCGGTGGCCGAGCGGGTCGGCGGTGCCCGCCGGGTTGCGGTGCTGGCCACCCCGACCGCGGCCACGGTGCTGGCCGTCACCGGCTGCCTGATCGCCGGTGTCCCGTTTGTGCCGGTCCCGGCCGACGTCGGCGCGGCCGAACGCAGGCACATCCTGGCCGACTCCGGCGCGCAGGCGTGGCTCGGCGAAAAGCCCGACGACCCCGAAGGCCTGCCGCACATTCCGGTTCGTTTGCATGCCCGGTCGTGGCACCGCTACGCGGAGCCGTCACCGGACGCCACCGCGCTGGTGTTGTACACCTCCGGCACCACCGGACCGCCGAAGGGCGTGCTGCTGAGCCGGCGGGCGATCGCCGCCAACCTGGACGCGCTGGCGCAGGCCTGGCAGTGGACCCCTGACGACACGCTGGTGCACGGTCTGCCGCTGTTCCATGTGCACGGCCTCGTGCTTGGGTTGCTGGGATCGCTGCGGATCGGAAATCGGTTCGTGCACACCGGCAAACCCACGCCTGCCGGCTACGCCGCCGCAAGGGGGACGCTGTACTTCGGCGTACCGACCGTGTGGTCGCGGGTGGTGGCCAATCTGGATGCGGCGCTGGCCTTGTCGTCGGCGCGGCTGCTGGTGTCGGGTAGCGCGCCGCTACCGGTCCCGGTGTTCTCCCGGCTGGCCGAACTCACTGGGCACGCACCGGTGGAGCGGTACGGCAGTACCGAGTCGTTGATCGCGCTGAGCACACTGGTCGACGGTGAGCGGCGGCCGGGCTGGGTTGGTATGCCGTTGTCGGGTGTGCGGACACGGCTGGTCGACGACGACGGGGCGCCCGTGCCGCACGACGGCGAAACCATTGGGGGGCTGCAGGTTACCGGCCCGATGCTGTTCGACGGCTACCTGAATCGACCGGACGCCACCGCGGAGGCCGTCGATGCCGATGGCTGGTATCGCACCGGCGACGTCGCTGTGGTCGACGGTGACGGCATGCACCGTATCGTCGGGCGTGAGTCGGTCGACCTGATCAAGTCCGGTGGCTACCGGATCGGTGCGGGGGAGGTCGAGACGGCGCTGTTGGGGCACCCGGGCGTCGCCGAGGTCGCCGTCGTCGGGCTGCCCGATGCGGACCTGGGCCAGCGGATCGTGGCCTTCGTCGTCGGCTCACCAGATGCCAAAGTCGAGCCCACAGCGCTCATCGATTTTGTCGCGCAGGAGCTTTCGGTGCACAAGCGGCCGCGGGAGGTCCGCATCGTCGACAGTCTGCCGCGCAATGCGATGGGCAAGGTACTGAAGAAGGAGCTGGGGACATGAGCCTGAAGTTTGACGAGATCTGCATAGACGCGCTCGATGCCTCCGCGCTGGGTGGCTGGTGGTCGAGGGTGCTGGGGTGGCCGCAGGATGTCGACGACGACGGCGATGTGGTGTTGCACGCGCCGCCGGGTGCGGGTCCGAACTGGCTGTTCCTCGCGGTGCCCGACGACAAGGTTGTGAAGAACCGCATCCACTTCGATTTCAAGCCCGACGATCAGCAGGGCGAGGTCGACCGGCTGATCTGGCTCGGCGCCCGGCACGTCGACATCGGCCAGGGCGAGGAAACCTGGGTGGTGCTGGCCGACCCGGAAGGCAACGAGTTCTGCATCCTCGCCGCCGAAGACTAACTGCCATCATTCCCGCGAACTGGCGCCCTCACCAGCTCCCGCGAGCTGAGGCCATCACTCCCGCGAAGGTGCGTGTCTGCACATCGACACGCCGCGTTGAAGCGACATTTTGTGCACGCTCGCGCTGCGTGACCGACTGGCCCTCAGCTACGGACCAGTTGCTCGATCAGGTCCACGGCGTGCAGGCGTCCCGGGGATGCCTGTAGCCGCTTGGCGATCGCGCCGAGTCTGGCTGCCAATTCCTGATCAGTGCGAAGGCGCTCGATGGTGGCGTGTAGTTCGTCGTCTGAGAAGTCGTAGGTGGCGAGCCGCACCCCGAAGCCGCACTCGTCGATGCGCTGCGCGTTGTCGTACTGATCCCAGAACAGCGGCAGCACGATCGTCGGCACGCCGAACGTGAAGGCCTCTCCCACAGTGTTATTGCCGCCGTGCGTGATCATCACGTCGCACTGCGGCACGATCGCGGTCTGCGGAACGAACTGCTCGCCCCACATCCGCTCGCCGAGCGTCAACTGATGGTGCAGTGGGCCCATCGAGACGATCACCCGGTGCGGCGTCTTGTCGAGCGAGTCGATCACCCGCTGCATCAGCGGCACGTCCATGCAGCCCAGACTGCCGAGGGAGAGATAGACCAGCTTGCCGTCGCTGCCGACCTTGTCGGTCACGTCGAATGCGCCGGCGGAGTTTCGGGTCGAGGTGTCGATGCGATGCCAGGTCGGTCCGAGCGGTCTGGACCGCTGGTAGTCGAGCTCGGCCGGATACATGTAGAGATTGAGATGCGGGGACTCGTACTGAAAGTCGTTATCCGGGAGCGGCTTCGCGGCACACTGCACGTGAAAGGCCGAGTAGCGCTCCAGCAGCGGACCGGTCAGTCGACGGTACTCGTCGCGAAACTCCTGCCATCCGGTGCGATCGTTCGCCGGGTATCCGGAGAAGACCGGCGGGATGTCCGTGTCCGTCATCTCCAGCGGATTGGCCGAGACGATCCGCGCCCAGGGGCAGCCGGCCAGGGACACCGAAGGAAAGCTGGCGACGCAGTCGAGCAGGATCGCGTCGGGCCGGATGTCGGCCCAGATCTCGGTCAGGCGGTCGTGCGAATACTCGGCGCCCTCGACGAACTCGGCCCAGATCGGCGCCGTGACGGTCTCCAACTGTTCGATGGTCGGCTTGCGGAACTCGGGTGAGGTGGTTCGCACGAACTGGGCCCAGCCCTCGCCGACGGCCTCCTCGTGCTCGGGCGGTGGCGCCAGCCGCATCAGCCGCTCCTCGAACCCGCGCGCCTCCAGTTCGCCCTGGAACGACTCCTCCGCCACGAAGACGACCCGCATACCGCGTTCGCGCAGGTGGTTTCCGATCGCCACCAGGTTGTTCGTCGGTCCCCATGCACCGGGTTCGGGGAAGAGGGCAACGGTGGGCTGGCGGCTCATAACCGCAGAATCTACGCCGGCCGCGTGTCCTTGACTCCTCCAAAACTCGCGACGAGCGTGCACAAAGACTAGCGTGCACAAGGGCAACGACGCTAGTTGGCGTGCAGCGCCTCGTTGAGGGCGATGCCCTGCCCGTCGCGGGACACCACCTCCACCGCCCCGGTCACCGAATTCCGGCGGAACAGCAGGTTATTGGCGCCGGACAGCTCGCGGGCCTTGACCGCGGTGCCGTCCGGTGTGGTGACCTTGGTGCCTGCCGTCACATACAGGCCGGCCTCGATCACGCAGTCGTCGCCCAGCGATATACCGAGTCCGGAGTTGGCTCCGAGCAGGCAGCGCTTGCCCACCGAGATGACGTGGGTGCCGCCGCCGGACAGCGTGCCCATAATCGACGCTCCGCCGCCGATGTCGGAGCCGTCGTCGACCACCACACCCGCCGAGATGCGGCCCTCCACCATCGAGGTGCCGAGCGTGCCTGCGTTGTAGTTGACGAAGCCTTCGTGCATCACCGTCGTTCCTGACGCCAGGTGCGCACCGAGGCGCACCCGGTCCGCGTCGGCGACGCGCACCCCGGTCGGAATCACGTAGTCGACCATCCGCGGGAACTTGTCGACGCCGTAGACCGTCACCGGGCCGCGTCGGCGCAACCGCGCCCGAACCACCTCGAAATCGTCCACCGCGCACGGCCCGTGGTTCGTCCACACCACGTTGGTGAGCACCCCGAAGAAGCCGTCTGCGTTCAGGCCGTGCGGTGCCACCAGCCGATGGGACAGCAGGTGCAGCCGCAGGTAGGCGTCATATGCGTCGACCGCCTTGTCGTCCAGCGACCCGATCACGGTGCGCACAGCCACGGTCTCGGTGCCGCGGTCCTCGTCGGGTCCGGTCAGCGCGGCGAGTTCTTCGGGAAGCTCCGCCACCGACAGTCGCACCGTGCCCGACTCCTGTGCGGAGTCATCCAGTTCCGGTGCCGGAAACCAGGTGTCAAGCACCGTTCCGTCGGCGAAAACGGTCGCCAGGCCGACGCCTGTAGCTGAAGTCACGCTGCTACACGCTACTGGATCGTGCGGACCCGCTAGCCTGGTCAGTTGTGCTGGACCTGCGTGGGGACCCGATCGCGTTGACTGCGGCGCTGGTGGACATTCCCAGCGAGTCGCGCCACGAGCAACGCATCGCTGACGAGGTCGAGGCGGCGCTGCGCGAGCAGAGCCACGGATTCGAGGTCATCCGCAACGGCAACGCCGTGTTGGCCCGCACCGACCTGGGCCGACCGTCGCGGGTGATGCTGGCCGGACATCTGGACACCGTCCCGGCGGCTGACAACCTGCCGTCCCGGCGGGACGGAAACGAGTTACACGGTTGCGGAACGGTGGACATGAAGTCGGGCGACGCGGTGTTCCTGCACCTGGCCGCGACCGTAGCCGAACCGGCCCACGACATCACGCTGGTTTTCTACGACTGTGAGGAGATCGACTCCGCCGCAAACGGTTTGGGTCGTATCGAGAACGAGTTGCCAGACTGGCTGCAGGCCGATGTCGCGGTACTGGGGGAGCCGTCGGGCGGATACATCGAGGCCGGCTGCCAGGGCACCCTGCGGGTGGTGGTCAGCGCGTCGGGCACCCGGTCACATTCGGCGCGCGCGTGGATGGGGGACAACGCCATCCACAAGTTGGGCGAGGTGCTCGCCCAGCTGAAGACCTATCGGCCTCGACAGGTCGACATCGACGGCTGCGTGTATCGCGAGGGCCTGTCCGCGGTGCGGATCGACGGCGGGATCGCCGGCAATGTCATCCCGGACGCCGCGTCGGTGACGGTGAATTTCCGCTTCGCGCCGGACCGCAGTATCGAGCAGGCCCTACAGCATGTCCACGACGTGTTCGACGGCCTGGAGGTGGGCCTGGAACTGACGGATGCCGCGCCCGGGGCGTTGCCGGGCCTGACGAAGCCCGCCGCCGCGGCGCTGGTGCGGGCGGCCGGGGGCCAGGTGCGTGCCAAGTACGGCTGGACCGATGTATCGCGGTTCGCGGCGCTGGGCATTCCCGCCGTCAACTACGGGCCCGGCGACCCGAACCTGGCGCACCGCGCCGACGAGCGGGTGCCGGTCGCCCAGATTGCGGCGGCCACCGACGTGCTGCGCGGGTACTTAACCGGTTGACGGCGGCGATTACTATGGAACTCGCAAGCTTCTGACGATTAGGCGGGCCGAAACATGCTGGGAGACGACGACATCTCCGGGTGACCCCGGAGTCATCGATCAGTCGTCCTCTGTCCCTTTCTGCGGTGCGGTTGTGCCCGCAGCCCACGAGAGACCTCTCGCATGTCTGACGCTTCCATTGTCTGTTCGAATCTGTCGTTCGCCTGGCCCGACGACACGCCGCTGTTCTCCGAGTTGTCCTTCACCGTCGGCGATGGTCGAACCGGTCTGGTGGCGGCCAACGGTGCCGGGAAAAGCACGCTGCTCAAACTGATCGCCGGCGAGTATCGCCCCACCGCGGGCACGGTCACGGTCGACGGCTCCCTCGGGTATCTGCCGCAGACGCTCCCGTTCGTCGCCGATCGCAGCGTGGCCGACGTGCTCGGCGTCACGCCCATCCTCGACGCGCTCGCCGCGCTGACGTCCGGCGACGCCGGCGAGGAGGTCTTCGCCGCGATCGGTGACGACTGGGACATCGAGGAGCGGCTCCGCGCTCAGTTGGACCGCCTCGGTCTGGACGTTGCGCTGGACCGGCGGCTGGGTTCGCTCAGCGGCGGCGAGGTCGTCTCGCTCGGACTGGCGGCGCAGCTACTGAAGCGGCCCGACGTGCTGCTGCTCGACGAACCCACCAACAACCTCGACGTCGACGCCCGCCGAAAGCTGTACAACGGGCTCGACGACTTCGTGGGCTGTCTGCTGCTCGTCAGTCACGACCGGGTCCTGCTCGATCGGATGGACCGCATCGCCGAGCTGCACCCGAGCGAAATCGATTTCTACGGCGGCAGTTTCGCTGACTACCAGGATGCGGTGATCGGGGCTCAACGCGTCGCCGAAGGCAACGTCCGCAACGCCGAGCAGCAACTCAAACGGGAGAAGCGCCAGATGCAGGAAGCCCGCGAACGGGCCGGGCGGCGCTCCGGCGCCGCGGCCCGCAACCTCAAGAACGCCGGCCTGCCCAAGATCGTCGCCGGCAAGTTGAAGCGCGACGCCCAGGAGTCGGCGGCCCGATCCGATGAGGTGCACGCCAGGCGGGTCAGCGGGGCCAGAGCCCGGCTCGACGACGCCGAGCGCGCGCTGCGCGACGAGCAGGCCATAGTGCTCGACCTGCCCGACACCGACGTCCCGGCCGGTCGCACGGTGTTCTGCGGGAAGAGCCTGCAGCTTCGCCGCGGTGGGCGAATGTTGTTAGCGGGCAACGGCGTCGACTTGGATATTCGCGGCCCCGAACGCATCGCGCTCACCGGGCCCAACGGTGCAGGCAAGTCGACGCTGCTGCGGATTGTCGACGGCGATCTGAAGCCGGACACCGGCACGATTGCGCGGGCCGACGGGCGGGTCGCCTATCTGTCGCAGCGGCTGGACCTGCTCGACCCGGATCGCACTGTTGCGGAGAGCCTTGCCACGTTCGCCCCCAGCCTGACGCACACCCGACGAATGCACCTGCTGGCGCAATTCCTGTTCCAGGGCAATCAGATTCATCTGCCCGTGGCGGCGCTGTCGGGCGGCGAGCGGCTGCGCGCCACGCTGGCATGCGTCCTGTACGCCGAACCCGCACCTCAACTGCTGCTGCTCGACGAGCCGACCAACAACCTCGACCTGGTCAGCGTCGGCCAACTGGAATCCGCGCTGAATGCCTACCGAGGGGCGTTCGTGGTGGTCAGTCACGACGAGCGATTCCTCAACGAGATCGGGGTGGACCGAAGGCTGCGGCTGGCTGAGGGTGGGCTTCATGCGCTTTAGTCCGACTGCGGCCGAGTCTGCGCCGGTTCGGCTCGGTGCACAGGTGGCTGGTCGGGTGCTCGGCCGGTGCCGGCCGTCACACCGGGTGGGGTTTCGTCGCGCTGCTCGGGCGCGCCTGCATCGGCGCCTTTCGGCTGCGCCTTGTCGGCCGCCTGCGTGGCTTTTTCGACGAAATGCTGAGCACCCTGCATGACCTGCTGAGGCAGCTGCTGCAGCGGCTGTGCGAGTCCCTGCAGCGGTTGCGCCACCGACTGAGCCATCTGGCCCAGCTGCCCGGCCTGCTGGCCCATCTGACTTATCACCTGGCCCATCGCGTCTCCCGCTCCGCCGCCACCTGGTGCAGCCGCATTCGCAGCGCCGGCACCGGCCCCGGCTGCGCCCCCCGCAGCAACCGCTGCTCCGCCGGCTCCGTCGGCGTTGGCCATCGCCTCGGCGGCGGACACCATTGCGCTCGCTCCGCGTTTGTCGCCATCCTCATACGCCTGTGCTGCCCGTTGTAGCAGTTCCGAAAGGGTGTTGCCGCTGTTCGCGGTGGTCTGGAGGGTGCTTTGGCGGGCGCCGAGCAGGTCGCTGAGCGCCGCGCTCACCGCAGCGGCGATCGGGCCGTGCGTCGTCTCCACGCCCGCCGCTGCCGGAGCGGCGGCGCCCATCAACTGCGAGAGGCCCGCGACCACCTCTGAATGAGTCTGGGAGAACGACCGTAAGCCGTCGGTCTGTACATATAGTGGGTCGCCGCTCATTTCGCCGCTCCCTTAGCGCTGGATCCCGCCACTAGCTCGTACTGGCCGCGCAGATTATGTGAGATCAATTGCTCGATATTGCCGTTGCTTGTCAGAAAGGTGGTCAGATCGATAGCGTAATCGTCGAGCTTGTCCAGGCCGAGATTCTGCCGAATTTCAGCCGGCGACATCAACACTCCGTTCTGGAGATATTCGGACGGAAACCGCAGCCCCGGGTTTCTGGCCAGCACTGCTTTGGCAATCGTGTACCGGGCCTGGGTCAACTCATGTCCAACGTCGGGGGGAGTCACGTCGGAGTGCATCGCGCCGACGGTGACGAGGCCCAAAAGTCTTCCCACGTATGACAAAGCGCTGGGAAATGAGTTGGACATACTTGTCGGATCATTCTCCGCGAACAACTGCACGTACCGATCCATGCGCGCGTACGCCGCGTCTGCGAACGACGTGGCCGCCTGCGGATCGGTGTTCAGGACAGCGAAGACGGGCCGGGCCGCGAGCACGGCCGCTTCGCACGGCGTTGTCAACAAGCGGAATCCCTTGGTGTCGCGATCGTCGCAGACCATTGCCCCTTGAAAGGGAATGAGCGCGGTGGCGAACGAGCGGACCAGATCGGGATTCAACGCACCCATGGTCTTGTGGTCACGTCCGAACCAGCCGGTGCCGATGTCGAGCAGATTCGAGCCCCGATTCGCCAGAAAGGTCGCCACCGCGTGGGCCGCTTCATCGGCACGGGTTGCGACCGCGGGGTCAGGCGATACCGCGTCGGGCGCGATCCACTCGAACAGCTTTGCGGCTTGGGCGCCGCCGTCGTCCCATTGGTAGGTGCTCATGATCTCCAGGAGGTCCTGGCCCGCCTGCCCCGTCAGCAGATCGTGTACAGCCGCGGGACTTCGGTCGCCGGGTAACGACGGTGGCGACGAGCCGCACGCCGTGATTATGGCGACAAGGCCAGCCAGTAGCGCCGCCACGGCATTGCGCCCACGGTGTACTGTCACTTCTTCGTCGCGCTTCCGAACTCGCTGTTGAACTGATCGAAGTACTGGGCCAGATTGTGGTTTTCGGGCTTAGCCAAGTAGGAGTAAAGGTCGAGGTAATAATCGTCGACCGCATCGATGCCGAGATTCGGGTCGGCGAGTACCTGCTGCGGTGTTAGCAGACGGCCTTCGGGATGCCATTGCTGCGGCGGAAGGACCCCAGTGACGTTGTGGTCCACCAATTCGTTGGCAATCGTGTAGGTGGCCAGATTCTGATAGAACTGGTCGCCGTGTGTGGTCACGTGCGGCTCGCCGTCTACGGTCTCTAACGTCGGCGGGGCGCCCAGCAAGCTGTTCACCACGGCGTCCTTGCCCATAGCGTCGGCCAATCCGCCGGCATACGGGATTTGATCGGTGCCGAGCCCGAACATATAACCGAGCGCGTTCTTCTTGAGGTCATACGCGTCCGTGGCCGCTTGGAGGGCATCGGATTGTCGGGCACTGGCTTCGGTCAGTGCACCGCCGTCGATCAGACCTGCCAGTCGGCCCGCGTGAGCCATGTCCCGGCTGCGCGGATCGTCGGTATTGATATTGGTGCTCTCACCAGCGAGCTGCGCGAACTGATGCTGATACTGGACGACTTTGTCGTAGGCATTGGAGTTGAAATTGTTGGCGGCTGCCTGGTCGGAATCAATGGCGGCGAACAACGCGCGGGTCTTGGGCAGGTCGCTGCCGCTGACGTCCTCGATGACATGAAATCCCGGATTGTGGCTATCGCCGATCAGTCCGTCCTGGAACGGAATCAGGGCCTCGGCGTATCCCTGGACGAGTGCGTGGTTCTGTTCACCGATGCTGATGTTGCCGGGGTTGATGCCGGCGGGGTGCTCCGGTAAGTGCAGCAACTGCTCTCCGTGGTCGCCGAGATAATTCGCGAGGGACTGCGCGGTCTCGCCAGCTCGCATCTGCGTGGCCGGTTTGTCGGACTTTGCGGCGTCGTCGATCCAGTCGGTCGTCGTACGTGCCGCCGCGCCGTCATCAGCCCAGTTGTGGGCGCTCATATTCTGCAGGAACGTTTCGCCTCGCGGCCGCTGTGTCAGTGGGTCGGTTGAGGTGTCGGTGATCATGTCGTGGCTGACGATCGTGTCGCGACCGGTCGCCCGCAAGATGTCCTGAACCGTCGGGTCAACGTGTTCCTGGTTCGCGGCCACCATGCCCGGGATTGTTTTCTCGTTCTCCTCGGCGGCCAGCATCTCCGCGCCGCGGTCCATCAGCCCCTTATCGAGATAGGTGCCCTGTTGCACGGACGGGCTTCCGTCCTGGACGATCCCGGCCAAAGTGCGCAGGTCGTCCTTGTTGGGATATTCCGTGATGGTCTGCACGCCTGTGCCGGGCACGATGCTGGTATCCGTTTTCACTGCCGGCTGCGAGAGCAGGTCCTTCACCGATGTCGGCAGCTGGTCCCCGTTCCCGCCCTCGGAGGTTTCGGTCAGCGAACCGGGGGCGCCGACCTCGAGGGGCACCTTCGCGTAGTCGAACTTATCGCCGCTCATCATCTGCATCGAGTCGCCGATGAGTCCCTTGTCACCGCCGAGGCGTTGCTCGGCCGTGCGGATGTCATCGATCGACATGCCGTGCATCTGCGCCTGCATCTGGCCGAGAATCTGCTTCTGCTGACCGCCCAGGTCCACATGCCGTCCACCGTCGTAGGCCGCCTGCTGATCCGGCGACAACGTCAAACCGGCGCGGACACGGGCGAACTCTTCGGCTGTTGCCTTACCGGCCAACACCTGGTGCACATCGTGTTCCGCTTGCTTCGGGTCGACAGGAGGAGGCACGCCGTCGCCCGGTCCGTCGCCGGGCCCCGTCTCCGGCAGGCCGCCGAACTTCTGGTTGCCGAGCGCCTGGTACTCGCTGCCGATCCCCCGGATACGGCCGCCGACACCGTTCAGTTGGCTGTTCGACCGCTGGACGATGCCCGCGACATCGCCGATTCCCTTGTGGACGATGGGCACCAGCATCCGCTCACCGGCCGGTGTTCGCGGCACCCGCGATGCCGCGTCGAGGACCCACTTCCGCACCGCGTCCAAGTCGCGGCGCCCGGCCGCCACCACCGCGGCCGACTGGTCGACCTCTCTTGCGAGTCGCTGATCGAGTCCGGCCAGTTCTCCCAGGACCCGGCCGTGCTCCTGATTGACGTTTCCATAGGCACCGGCCGCCG
Source organism: Mycobacterium sp. (assembly GCA_025965815.1). Taxonomy (GTDB): domain Bacteria; phylum Actinomycetota; class Actinomycetes; order Mycobacteriales; family Mycobacteriaceae; genus Mycobacterium. Next base: position 443 of record JAOPWF010000077.1, on the reverse strand, counting down.
TGCCTGTCCAGCGGGCCCCCGGCGCCGCGGTTTCCACGTTGGCTTGTTGCTGTCGCAAGGGGCCGCTGCTGTCGAACTGTGCGCCGACTGCCGGGCTGCCCTGTCCGAACGTCTGTCGGGCATAGGAATACGTCGCCAAGAACGCATTCAGCACGCTCACCCCGACACCCTCCTCGTGCGATCAGCTAGTCAAAGTCTAAGGGGACGCGAACGGCCCCTCGGGCGAAAGTTTGTGCCGCCTTCTCCCGAGACTTACGAAAAGGCACCCGCGCGGGCCGCCTGCGCCGACGCGTCGGTTGCCGCCCCGTTCATGCCGATCGCGGCGAACGCGGCCGACGCAGCGTCGAGCGCGGCACCGTCGCCCGCGGCCAGCGCGCGCCCGTGATCCAGCGCGAGCCGGCCGAAGACACAGTCGACGTCGGCGCCGATCCGCGCGATGCCGT
>JAOPWF010000546.1 GCA_025965815.1 Mycobacterium sp. | reverse complement strand
ATCTTTACGCCCTGGCCCGAGTCATGACCCGCTTCCAGTTGGGTATCAACGCCGGGCTGCATCCGTTCGGTGGATCCTGGCAACCGGCGGTGGGTCCAGTACCGCCGTTACTGGTGTGTCTGGTGGGCGGCGTGTTACTCACCGTGATGGTCGCAAGAAGTTCTGTCCCTCGGGTGCCACAGCACTCGACAGTGCACATGATGAGCAACTAGTGTCGGCCGGTCGTCATCAGTACGGCCGGGCCCGTGACAGACTGAGAGCCTGGTTTTTTGGTGGCGGACTTGGTATTTTCCAGCCGGTCGAGCAGTTCAGCGCCGCTCATCCACGTCGTGGCGCGGGAGGACGCACTCAGGTGACCACTAGTCTCCAACGTCCGGCCACCCAGCCGAGCCGGAGATCCACGGTGCGTGAGCTCGACAGCTTCGAGATCCTCCCCGAGCACGCGATGACTCCGCTCGGTCCCAACGGGGTGCCACGTTCGGCGTGGCAGCGCACCCGGCGGGTCTCCACCTGGCACCGGCCATACGCGCTGCTGCTGATCGCGCTGGACTACCTCGCGATCGTGCTGGCCGACCTGACCGCGATCTCCACGCTCGACCAGGCGGCGTCCGGCTTCAAGACCAACCACACGCTCTTCATGGTGATCGCGTACGTGCTGTTGCCACTGGGCTGGTGCGTTGTCCTGTGGGGCCAGGGCGCCTACGACCGGCGATACCTCGGCGGCGGTACCGACGAGTTCAAGCGCGTCGTGCGGGCCTCCTGGACGGTCGTGGCGGTCGTGGCGTTCAGCGCGTTCGCGGTCAAGGCCCACGTGTCCCGGCTCTCGGTCGGTGTCGCGCTGGTCGGCGGCCTGGTCTACGCCACGGCGCTGCGCTACCTCGCCCGCCGGCTGCTCTACCTGGTCCGCGAGAAGGCCGGCATCGCCACCCACCGGATGCTGCTGATCGGCACGCTGCAAGAGGCGCTTGAGGTTCACTCGACGATCGCCCGCAACCCGGAGGCGGGCCTGGTGCCGGTGGGCATCCATCTCACCGAGGGCTATGCCCCCAACCCGGCCCTGACGACCAGCGCGCCGGTGCCGATCCACGCCGGCCGCGACGTGCTCTCGCTGGTACGGGAGCTCAAGGTCGACACGATCGCGGTCTGCGGCTCGGCCAGCGCCGAGCCCGGCGAGCTGCGCCGGCTGGCCTGGCAGTTGGAGGGCACCGGCATTGATCTGGCGGTGGCGCCCCAGCTCACCGACATCGCCGGCCCCCGGGTCCACATCCGGCCGATCGAGGGCATGCCGCTGCTCTACGTGGAGGAGCCGACGCTCTCCGGTCTCGCCTGGCTGGTCAAGAACATGATGGACCGCGTGGTGGCGCTGCTCGGCCTGCTGGTGGTGCTGCCGATCTTCCCGCTGATGGCACTGGCGATCAAGATGTCCGATCCCGGGCCGATCTTCTTCCGGCAGCCGCGCGTGGGCCGGGAAGGCAAGATCTTCCACGTGTGGAAGTTCCGCACGATGTACGTTGACGCCGAGGACCGCCTCGCCTCCCTGGTCGACCAGAACGAGAGCGACGGCCTGCTTTTCAAGATCAAGAACGACCCGCGCGTGTTCCGGGTCGGTCGCTGGCTGCGCGCCTCCTCGATGGACGAGCTCCCGCAGCTGATCAATGTGCTCGTCGGCGAGATGTCGCTCGTCGGGCCGCGCCCGCTGCCAGCCGAGGACGGCGACTTCCTCGGTGACGTCCGGCGGCGACTGCTGGTCCGGCCCGGCATCACCGGCCTGTGGCAGGTGTCCGGCCGGTCGGACCTGTCCTGGGATGACGCGGTGCGCCTCGACCTCTACTACGTCGACAACTGGTCGCTCGTGCTCGACCTGCACACCATGCTGCGCACCATCGGCGTCGTCTTCTTCCGCAAGGGCGCCTACTAGCGATCCTCTGGGGCGACGTCGATCAGGATCATCCATTGTGGACGGTCGATTCAGGGCTGTTGGGCGTGATCCGGAAGACTTTTGGTTGCCTGGGCGACTAAAAGTCTTCCGGATCACGAAAAAGTCCGTCGACGCCACCAGCGCATCCACCCAGTCCGACTGGACCCGCGAACAGACCCGCCTCGCCACACACCCGCATCGACCCGCACCTCATGATCGGGGGGCTTCCGATGGCTGCCCGCACCGCCACGGGAAGCCCCCCGATCATGTACGCACCACGTCATCTGACCCCCGCGGGCGACACCGATCGAGGTTGACCGATGAGGCCACGGGAGCGACGGTAGCGCGCGCGGCGGACCGGGGAAATGGGCAAGATGGCTCGCTCGGCCGCTGCTTACCAAGATCGTGGCGTCAGGTGGTTGCCTTGGCGGCCACTTGGCGCCACCATCCACGGCGTGGGTGGAAATCTGGCGGCCGCGCTCGCGGTCATCGTGTTGCTGGCCGCCCTCGTCGGCGCGGTCTTCGCGGTCGTGCGATTGCGGGCCCGGCGGGGCATCGCCACCGCCACGCAGCGCGCGACCTACGAGGTGCTGCACATTGCCGG
>JAOPWF010000535.1 GCA_025965815.1 Mycobacterium sp. | reverse complement strand
AAGACGGCGGTGGAACTCGCGGCGGTCGCATCCGGGTTCGGCGGAGGCGGTCATCGGCTCGCCGCCGGCTATTCGGCCGTCGGCTCGGCCGACGACGTGGTGAAGGCGTTGGCCGGAGCCCTCGGCTGACGGTGTCAGCGTGGCGCCTGGGCTGACGAGCCCGTGACCGATCATTACGGTGACGTTCCGGCCGAGCGGCCGGCCGCCCCACCGGCCACCGGCCGCCGCATCGCCGGACTGGCCTTTCCCGCGCTCGGTGTGCTGGCCGCCGAACCGATATACCTGCTCTTCGATATCGCGGTCGTCGGTCGGCTCGGTGCGCTGAGCCTGGCCGGTCTGGCCATCGGCGGCCTGGTGCTCAACCTCGTCAGCTCCAACCTGACGTTTCTGTCCTACGGCACGACGGCTCGCTCGGCCCGGTACTTCGGTGCCGGTGATCGCGCCGCGGCGGTCGGCGAGGGGGTGCAGGCCACCTGGCTGGCGCTGGGGCTCGGCACGCTGATCGTGGCGGTGATCGAAGCGGCCGCGGTGCCGCTGGTCTGGGCGATCGCCGACGGTGGGCAGATCGCCGAGGCGGCGTTGCCGTGGCTGCGGATCGCGATCCTGGCCGCCCCGGCGATTCTGATATCGCTGGCAGGCAACGGGTGGATGCGTGGGGTTCAGGACACCGCCCGGCCCCTGCGCTACGTGCTCGCCGGCTTCGCGGTCTCGGCGGTGCTGTGCCCGCTGCTGGTGTACGGCTGGCTGGGCCTGCCGCGCTGGGGGTTGGCCGGCTCGGCGGTGGCGAACCTCGTCGGCCAATGGCTGGCCGCGGCGATGTTCTGCCGCGCCCTGCTCGCCGAGCGGGTGCCGCTGCGCATCGACTTCTCGGTGCTGCGGTCCCAGGTGGTGATGGGCCGCGACCTGATGCTGCGCACACTGGCCTTCCAGGTCTGCTTCGTCTCGGCAGCGGCGGTCGCCGCCAGGTTCGGGGCCGCTGCGGTGGCCGCGCATCAGGTGGTGTTGCAGTTGTGGAACTTCCTTGCACTGTTGCTGGATTCGCTGGCCATCGCGGCGCAGTCGCTGGTCGGTGCGGCACTGGGGGCGGGGCAGATCGAGCACGCCAAGTCGGTGGCGTGGCGGGTGACCGTGTTCTCCACGGTCGCCGCCGCGGTGCTGGCGGCGGTGTTCGCGTTGGGGTCCTCGGTGCTGCCCGGCACGTTCACCGACGACCGGTCGGTGCTGGACGCCATCGGCGTGCCCTGGTGGTTCATGGTGGCTCAATTGCCGGTCGCCGGAATCGTTTTCGCGCTCGACGGAGTGTTGCTGGGCGCCGGCGATGCGAAGTTCATGCGCAACGCCACGTTGATCAGCGCGCTGGTCGGGTTCCTGCCGCTGATCTGGTTGTCCCTGGTGTTCGGGTGGGGACTGGTTGGTATCTGGTCGGGCCTGAGCACATTCATGGTGCTGCGGCTGGTCTTCGTCGGCTGGCGTGCGTTCTCCGGCCGCTGGCTGGTGACGGGCACCAGCTAGCGGACCCACCGCGCCCGGCCGCCGTCACCGTCCCGCGAGCGTGGGTGTCTGTGCGCAGACACTCCGGAAGAAACTGGCGTTCTGCGCACGTTCGGCAGCCCTAGCACTCGACGCGCGTGACCGCAGTTCCCGCCGGTCTGGCGCGACCGTGCGCAGAACGCCGGTGCACCCTGGCACGCCGCCGTGCCGACACGCACGCTCGCGGCAAGAAGTGGCGGCCTATCGTTGAGGCATGTGCCGAAACATCACCGAGTTGCGCGGCCTGGAACCGGCGGCGACCGCCGAAGAGATCGAGGCGGCCGCGCGCCAGTACGTCCGTAAGGTCAGCGGCATCACCCGGCCGTCGGACGCCAATGTCGAGGCGTTCGAGACGGCGGTCGCCGAGGTGACCGCGACGACGACCCGGCTGCTGAATGCGCTGCCTGCGCGCCGTCAACCACCCAAGACCGTTCCGCCGCTGCGACGCCCGGAGGTCCGTGCCCGGCTGGCGGCCAGATGACCGCACCAGCCGCCACGCTGACGACGCCCGCACTCAAGGAGTGGAGCGCCGCCGTGCACGCGCTGCTCAACGGCCGCCAGACGGTGCTGTTGCGAAAGGGTGGCATACACGAGAAGCGCTTCACCGTGGCCGCCGAACGCTTTCTGCTGTTCCCGACGGTCGCGCACAGCCACGCCGAGCGGGTGCGCCCGGAGTACCGCGAACTGCTGACCCCCGCCGCCGCGGATAGCACCGAGGACGAACTGGTGTTGCGAGCGGGGGCGAAAGTGGTTGCCGCCGTTGAAGTACACCGTCCGGATGCGCTGGACACCATTGCCCCGCTGCATATCTGGACCGGCGACTCGGTGCGCGCCGACCGACTCGATTTCCGGCCGAAGCACCGGTTGACGGTGCTGGTCGTGCAGGTCAGCCCGCTCGCCGAGCCGGTGCGGCTGACACGTATGCCGGACTACGCCGGGTGCACCAGCTGGGTGCAGTTACCGGTGAGCCCGGATTGGGGGCCGCCGGTGCACGACGACGCCGCCTTGCGCGATGACGCCGAGCACGTCCGGCAGGCAGTGGGCTGACCCACGCGGGCGATGGCGGGAGTGGCCCGGCCGGCAACACCAGCCGGGAGACGCCGCCGATGCCGTGATGCACCCGGTGTGTCGCCGGCGCCAGCCGTCGTCCGCTGACCGCAGATTCATCGGTACCCAGATTGCGCGCGAACCGCGGATGCGAGCCGCCCGCCACGAGGACCCGGATGCGCGAACCTGCGGGAAACCGGTGAGCCACCGCGTCCAGTTCGATACCGACCGCATCCGACCCGGAATGATCACGAAGCCGGCGGTACCCGTCGCTGACGTTGCCGGTGGCCAGTCGGGCAGGTCGAGCCAACCGTGACCGTTGACGTAGATGCGGACCGGGCTGGGCCGGAGCGTTGTGCGTGCGCCCGCCAGGTGGGTGTCCAGCCAA
>JAOPWF010000506.1 GCA_025965815.1 Mycobacterium sp. | reverse complement strand
CGCGGGTCGGGGACGACGGTCTTGCCCGTCGGGTCGGCGAAATACAGGGTGTTGCGCTTATAGGTCTGCTGGAACTGCTGCCAGTCCAGGAAGACGCCGTTGGGCAGCCGGTCGATGCGCCAGCCGCCCGGGGTCTTGACCAGGTCGATCGGCCCCGGGTCCGGCAGCGCTCCCTCGGCGGTCTCGAAGACCCCGATGTCCGACAGCGAGCCCAGCATGTCGGCCCGCATACTGACCGACACCCGGTCGGCGCTGCGGGTCTCGACGAAGACGACGCGGTCGATCAGCAGCGCGCTGCCGGCGTCGTCCCACGCGCTGGACGCCGACTCGGTGAGGAACTGCCGTGCCGCGAGGTGCCGGTTGGCCGGGTCGGCGGTGGCCTTGAGGAATTCACGCAGCAGGACGTCGGGGTCCATGCCCGGTGTCGGTTTGGGCAGGCTGGGCGGCGCAGGCCGGTCGACGGTCCCGATCGCCTGCGGGGCCGACGAGCTGGGCACCCCGGCGCAGCCGGCAAGCACGCATACCGCCAGCAGCACCGACACGACCGCCGCCATAGCGGGCCGGCAGCGTCTCACACCGTCTCCCCCGCCGGTTCGCGCTCGCGCACCTGACGCCGCTTACGGTCCCGGCCCACCGGTTTCATCGGGAGCGGGCTGGTGGTCACCTTATGGCCGCGGACCAGCGGCAGCGTCAGCCGGAAGCACGCGCCCTTGCCCGGTTCACCCCAGGCCTCCAGCCGGCCCTGATGCAGCCGGGCGTCCTCGATGCTGATCGCCAGCCCGAGACCGGTTCCGCCGGAGCGACGCACCCGCGACGGGTCGGAGCGCCAGAACCTGCTGAACACCAGCTTTTCCTCGCCGGGCCGCAGGCCGACGCCGTGGTCGCGGACCGTCACCGCGACGGTGTCTTCGTCGGCGGCCATCCGGATCCGTACCGGCTTGTGCTCGGCGTGGTCGATGGCGTTGGCGATCAGGTTGCGCAGGATCCGCTCGACGCGGCGCGGGTCGACTTCGGCGATGACCTCCTCGGTCGGCATGTCGACCATCAGCTCGATGCCGGCGTCGTCGGCCAGATGCCCGACATTGCCCAGTGCGCTGTTCACCGTGGATCGCAGGTCGACGGCCTCGACGGACAGCTCCGCGACACCGGCGTCGTGGCGGGAGATCTCCAGCAGGTCGTTCAGCAGCGTCTCGAAGCGGTCCAGTTCGCTGACCATCAACTCGGTGGACCGCCGCAGCGCCGGGTCGAGGTCGTCGCTGTGGTCGTAGATCAGGTCAGCGGCCATCCGCACCGTGGTCAGCGGCGTGCGCAACTCATGGCTGACGTCGGAGGTGAACCGGCGCTGCAGGTTGCCGAACTCCTCGAGCTGGGTGATCTGCCGCGACAGGCTTTCGGCCATGTCGTTGAATGACACCGCCAGCCTGGCCATGTCGTCCTCGCCGCGGACCGGCATCCGCTCGGTCAGGTGCCCCTCGGCGAACCGCTCGGCGATCCGCGACGCCGACCGCACCGGCAGCACGATCTGACGTGCGACCAGCAGCGCGATGGCCGCGAGCAGGCCGAGCAGCACGACGCCGCCGGTCGCCATGGTGCCGCGTACCAGCGCGATGGTGCTCTGTTCGCTGCTCAGCGGGAAGATCAGGTAGAGCTCGAGGTTGGTCACCTGCGAGGACGTCGGCGTTCCGATGATCAGTGCGGGCCCGGAGAAGCCGTCGGTGCGCACCGTCGCGTACTGGTAGCTGACCTGCCCGGCCTTCACGAAATCCCGCAGCGCAGAAGGAATCTGCTGCACCGGTCCGGCCGCGGTGGCCGCGCGTGGGCCGTCACCGGGAACCACCAGTGCCGCGTCGAAGGCGCCGGCAAGGCCGGAGCCGGGCTCACCTTTGCGGTCGATGAGGGTGTTGCGCGCCAGTTGCAGGCTGCTGTCGAGCGAGCGGGTCTCCTCGCCGCCGACGATGCCGCTCACGGTGTTGCGGGCCCGGTCGATCTCCTCGGTGGCGGCCCGGACCTTGACCTCCAGGACGCGGTCGGTGACCTGGCTGGTCAGGACGAATCCGAGAACCAGAATCACCGCCAGAGACAGGCCGAGCGTCAACACCACCACTCGCAACTGCAGCGAGCGGCGCCAGGCCAGCGCCATAGCTCGACTTAACGCACTCGTACCGCGCAGCAGTGGTGCCGAGCGCCGATGAATGCGCCGCCTCGAGCTCCAAATCACGGGGGTCCGGCCTTGTATCCCACTCCTCGAACGGTCAACACGACGGTCGGGTTCTCCGGGTCTTTTTCGACCTTGGCCCGCAACCGCTGGACATGGACGTTCACCAAACGGGTGTCAGCGGGGTGCCGGTATCCCCACACCTGTTCGAGCAGCACATCACGAGTAAACACCTGCCGCGGTTTGCGCGCCAACGCCACCAACAGGTCAAACTCCAGCGGAGTGAGCGAGATCTGTTCGCCCTGCCGGGTCACCTTGTGGGCCGGCACGTCGATCTCGACATCGGCGATGGACAGCATCTCCGCGGGCTCGTCCTCGTTGCGGCGCAGCCGCGCGCGCACCCGGGCGACGAGCTCCTTGGGCTTGAACGGCTTCATCACGTAGTCGTCGGCGCCCGATTCCAGGCCGAGCACGACGTCGACGGTGTCCGTCTTGGCGGTCAGCATCACGATGGGCACGCCGGAGTCGGCGCGCAGCACGCGGCACACGTCGATACCGTTCATGCCGGGCAGCATCAGGTCCAGCAGCACCAGATCGGGCCGCAGTTCGCGAACGGCGGTGAGCGCCTGCGTGCCGTCGCCGACCACCGCGGTGTCGAATCCCTCCCCGCGCAGCACGATGGTCAGCATCTCTGCCAGCGAAGCGTCGTCATCGACGACCAGAATCCTTTGCCTCATGGTGTCCATGGTGTCACCAGAACGCGATAAACCTGTGCTACCACACGCGCGTTTTGCCACAGATTCGCTGCTAGCGGCCCGATAACGCCCCCGCGAGCTGGGTTGGATCGACTTCTGGACCGCCGATGACCCACCGTCCGCCCCAGTCGCGCGCGGCCAGTTCCGCGTAAACCTCCCCGGTTCTCCGCTGCAAACCGTCGTCGCGTTCGTAGACGTCCCGGGCCCGACCGGCCTCCTGTTGCGCGCGGTCCTCGGCGCGCTGGGCGGCCAGTTCGGTGGGCACCGCCAGCAGCACCTGCCAGTCGGGCGCCGCCAGCCGCATCCGCTCGTATTCGAGCCGTCGGACCCAGTCGACGACCTCACCGTCGGCGTCCTGGTGCAGCCGGGCGGCGCTGTAGGCGGCGTTGGACGCCACGTAGCGGTCCAGGATCAGCACGTCATAGGCGGCCTGCAGGTGGCCGATCTCCTCGCGTGCGGCGGCCCGGTCGAGCGCGAACAGCATCGCCATCGCGTAAACCGAGGTGGCCAGGTCGCCGTGCTCACCGTGCAGCGCCTCGGCGGCGACGTCGGCGGCCACCGACTGCCCGTAACGGGGGAACGCCAGGCTCGCCACCGACCGGCCCGCTCCCTCGAACGCCGCCCGCAGTCCCTGGGTCAGCGTGCGCTTGCCCGCGCCGTCGACACCTTCGATCGCGATGAGCACCCAGGCAGCCTAGAACGCCCCGCAGTTGGGAGTGGTCGGCACGCCGTTAAAACGGTCGGCGATCCACTGCATGGCGGGCTCGCCGTCCACGAACATCGGCAGCGCGTGGTTGACGACGAGCTTGTTGAGGAACGGCGGTTCTTCGTTGGTCCGGAACTCGACGTCGGCGCCCAGCGCGCACCAGTCGCGGCCGAGCTGATTGGCCCCTGTCCACGGCACCAGCGGGTCGTAGCGGTTGCTGTTGATCAGCACCGGCGCCGCGGGCTTGTACCGCCCGATCCGCTGCAGATCGAACAGGCCCTTGAACGGCTCCTCGGTGACCAGCTGCGAGATGTCTTCGGTGAAGTAGGGCTGCAGGTGCCGGAACATGAACTTCGTGATCGTCTCGGCGATGCACTGGTCCTGCGTCTTGGCCAGCAGGTCTTCGCCTCGGGGCGTGAGCTTTTCGCGGATCGCGGGCTCAGCCTCTGGGTACGCCGCGATCACGCCGTTGAGTGCGTAGCCGACCACACCCACCAGCGCGCTGCCGTCGGCGTAGGGGAACAGTTCCTTCAGATCAGCGGGCGGTGCGCCCGCGTAGGTCCCGACGACATCGAGGTCCGGCGCGTAGATCGGCGCCAGTTCGGCCGCCGATGCCGCCGCGCCGCCGCCCTGCGAGTAGCCCCAGAATGCGACGGGTCCGTGCGGGGCCAGCGACGTGCCCGGCAGGCGCATGGCCGCCCGGCCGGCATCGACCATCGCCTGGCCCTCGGCAAGTCGGTTCACGTAGGTGTGCACACCGGGGGTGCCCAGGCCGTCGTAGTCGGTCATCACGATGGCGAATCCACGGGCCACCATCGTGGCGACGAACAGCTCCTCGTAGTTGAACGCGATGTCCAACCACGGAGACCAGTGGATGCCCTGGTTGAACTGCCGCGAGGGCGCGCACTGGTCGCCCTGTCCCTGGGTGCCGGGTCCGTACACGATCAGCGGTCGCGGCCCGTTGCCCGGCCACGGGTTGTCGGGCTCGAAGTAGGTGCCGGTCACCGCATTCGGGTTCCCGCGAGCATCCGTGCTGCGGTACATGATCCGGGTGCCGGTGGCGATGATCGCGCCCAGCTGGCCCGATGGTTCCAGCACCAGCCGCGACGGCTCGGTCCGGATCAGGTCGCCCGGCTGACCCGGCGGCAGCGGATCCGGGGGGGTGTAGAACTCGGCGTACCCGTCCTCGTTGAAGTACGGGTCGTGGCCACTGTCGGCGTGCGCGGGCCGGATGCCCCAGCTGCCGCCGATCACCAGTAACGCAACAATTGCCCCCGCCGCCCGACCCACGGCGCGGACGCTAACAGAGATGCCATTCGCTGTTTACGCGAATGCTGTTCTTGGAGTGAGTGTGCGGTGCGTGCCCCGAGAGTGCACAAAGGGCGGGATGCCGAAGCAGATCCCGCCCTGTGCGCGCAGTCGATGCGAGCCGACGCTCAGTAGCGGTAGTGGTCCGACTTGTACGGTCCGTCGACGTCGACGTTGATGTACTCGGCCTGCTCCTTGGTCAGCCTGGTGAGCGAGCCACCGAGCGCCTCCACATGGATCTTGGCGACCTTCTCGTCGAGGTGCTTGGGCAGCCGGTACACCTCGTTGTCGTACTCGTCGTTCTTGGTCCACAGCTCGATCTGCGCGATCACCTGGTTGGAGAAGCTGTTGCTCATCACGAACGACGGGTGCCCGGTGGCATTGCCCAGGTTCAGCAGCCGGCCCTCGCTCAGCACGATGATCGAGTGGCCGTCGGGGAAGACGAACTCGTCGACCTGCGGCTTGATGTTGATCCGGCGAATGTCCGGGTCGCGCTCCAGCCGGGCCATCTCGATCTCATCGTCGAAGTGCCCGATGTTGCCGAGGATCGCCTGGTGCTTCATCGACCGCATGTGCTCGAGGGTGATGATGCCCTGGTTGCCGGTCGCGGTGATGACGATGTCCGCCCAGCCGATGGCCTGTTCGACCGTCTTGACCTCGAAGCCGTCCATCAGCGCCTGCAGCGCGTTGATCGGATCGATCTCGGTGACCGCGACACGCGCACCCTGGGCCTTGAGCGCCTCGGCGCAGCCCTTGCCGACGTCGCCGTAGCCGCAGACCAGCGCGGCCTTGCCGCCGATCAGCACATCGGTGCCGCGGTTGATGCCGTCGATCAGCGAGTGCCGGGTGCCGTACTTGTTGTCGAACTTGCTCTTGGTGACCGAGTCGTTGACGTTGATGGCCGGGAACGCCAGCTCGCCTGCGGCGGCGAACTGGTAGAGCCGCAGCACACCGGTGGTGGTCTCCTCGGTGACGCCCTGGACGGACTCCGCGATCTTCGTCCACTTGGTCTTGTCGGTGTCGAAGCGTTGGCGGATCAGCGCCAGGAACACCTTGTACTCATCGGAGGCATCGTCCTCGGTGGGCGGCACGACGCCGGCCTTCTCGAAGAGAGCGCCGCGCAGCACCAGCATGGTGGCGTCACCGCCGTCGTCGAGAATCATGTTGGCCGGCTCGCCGGGCCAGGTGAGCATTTGCTCGGCGGCCCACCAGTACTCCTCGAGGCTCTCGCCCTTCCACGCGAAAATCGGGACGCCCTGGGGTTCCTCGGGGGTCCCGTGCGGGCCGACGACCGTCGCGGCGGCGGCGTGGTCCTGGGTGGAGAAGATGTTGCACGACGCCCAGCGAACCTCGGCACCGAGCGCGACCAGCGTCTCGATCAGGACCGCGGTCTGAATCGTCATGTGCAGCGAGCCGGAGATCCGGGCGCCCTTGAGCGGAAGCACGTCGGCGTATTCGCGCCGCAGCGCCATCAGCCCGGGCATCTCGTGCTCGGCCAGCCGGATCTCCTTGCGGCCGAACTCGGCCAGCGAAAGGTCTGCCACCTTAAAGTCGATGCCGTTACGGCGGTCCGCGGTCAACCGCTCCTCGGTCGTGGTCATGTTTG
>JAOPWF010000504.1 GCA_025965815.1 Mycobacterium sp. | reverse complement strand
CCCCGCCGACGACGAGCCCTCATAGCCTTCATCAGCCGTGAGCATTTCAGCCCCCCGCATCCCAGGTCTTCGGTAGGGATCGCCCTGAAGGGCCAGGCAGATGCCACCTCGATCGGGCTGCTACTTTGATCTTCACGATAACGGCTTACTGCTGCATGGAGTCCACAATCTCGTAAGCAATTACTTTGAGATTGGCGACAGCCGTGCAGTCGGCAAGGCTCTCGATATACGGAGCACCGTTTGCGAGTCTCTGCCACAGCGATGCGAAACCCTGGCTAGAACAAGCAAATCCGGCACCCCGCGTCGCCCAGGGAAAGCGACGACACCAAGCAGCCCTTCCGCCGCACCGGCAGTCCCCTCGCGAGCACTCTCAGATCGGTGTCGAGTTCACGTTCCAACTTGGGCTCAAACGGCTGGCCACGAACCGCTAAGGACCTCGAACTCCGCTACTTCGGCTGCGGCTTCGGCGGGAGCAGCAATCGTGGTCACGTGTTGGAGATTAGAAGGGGCGATCGGCGGCGCGGACGGAACGCCCCGGATCCATTGCGCGACGGAGCGCAACCGTGACCACAGCGTGTTCATCTTGTGCAAACAAGGCCCGGGGCGGGGTATGCGGCACCCGGATGTCTGATCGTGGCCGCGCCGACCACCAGATGGCCGAGCAATTCAATCCATCAGCTGGGCGGCGACCGTCGCGCCGAGATTCCAGCACGCCTCGACGTCGGCCTTGGTTGGCTTGCCCATCACCACAACTGTCTCCGCAGCCCTCACCCAACCGAGCCCGGCGGTGATGCCGTCGATGGCGCGCTCGGCTCCCTCGGTGCCCTCGTTGCCGTGGAGGTAGACGGCGAACGGTCGGCCACGGGTGGAGTCGAGCAGCTGGTAGTACGACTGGTCGAACGCGTGCTTCATGGCCCCGCTGAGGTAGCCGAGGTTCGCCGGGGTGCCCAGCACGTAGCCATCGGCCTCCAGCATCTCGACCGGCGAGACCGTCAGCGCCGGACGTCGGACAACCTCCACGCCTTCGATGTCAGGGTCCGTCGCACCGGCCACCACCGCCTCGAACATCTCCTGACAGTGCGGCGACGGAGTGTGGTGGACGATCAGCAGACGGGGCACTAGCTGGTCCGATTCCTATTAGCGGGGTATCGGTCAAAATAATGTTCGAGCGCCCCGGACATGTAGCCGAAGTTCGCAGTAGTGCCGAACAGGTACCCGTCCGCGTCGAGCATGTCCGGAATCACCGCGGCCAACGCCGGCCGCACCACCACGTCCACGCCTTGGATCTCGAGATCCCGGGCGCCTTCCAGGACCGCCTCGAGCACCTCGCGGGTGCCCGGCGACGGCGTGTGATGCACCACCAGCAGCGTCTTGTTCACTCTTCGCCCTGCATCTGGACGGCTTTCTTCATCGTTTCCCGGGCACGACCGCGGTCACCGGCGTAGTCATACGCCCGGGCCAGTCGGTACCACCGCAGCCAGTTGTCCGGGTCCCGCTCCAGCTCCCTGCGGACCGTCGCGAACAACGCGTCCGCGGCGTCACGCTGGATCCGCCCCGACGGTATCCGCGGCAGGTCACTGATGTCGAGTTCCATGCCCCGGTAGTGCGCGATGCGCGCCAGCCGCTGGTGTGCGAACCCGGCGCGGAGAGTGGCGACCATCGCCCAGAGCCCGACGACCGGCAGCCCCAGCAGTGCGATGCCCAGCCCGATCGGGGCGGCACGGCCCGAAGCGATCAGTGCCACCGCGATCCGCCCCAGCAGCACGAAGTAGACGATCAGGGCGACGCACATGAAGGCGACAAGCAGCTGGATGCGTAGCACCCGCGCGCGGTCGGAGCGCCGCTGCGGCTCGGTCACAGCCCCAGGAGCGGTTCGATACCGACTGTCAGCCCGGGTCGTTCGCTCACATGCCGCACGGCCAGCAGCACGCCGGGGACGAAGGACGTGCGGTCGATGCTGTCGTGGCGGATGGTCAGTGTCTCGCCCTCGGTGCCGAACAACACCTCCTGGTGCGCGACCAGTCCGGCCAGCCTCACGGCGTGCACGGGAATGCCGTCGACGGCAGCACCACGCGCACCCTCGAGACCGGTGGTGGTGGCATCGGGGTTGGGCGGCAAATCTTTTCGCGCTTCGGCGATCAGCTTGGCGGTGCGTGTGGCGGTACCCGACGGTGCATCGGCCTTGTGGGGGTGGTGCAACTCGATGACTTCTACCGACTCGAAGAACCGCGCCGCCTGTTGGGCGAAGCGCATCGAGAGCACCGCGCCGATCGCGAAGTTCGGTGCGATGAGAACTGAAGCCGGATGTTCCGCCGCCGCGAGCCAGGCCTGGACCTGCGCCAGTCGCTCGTCGGTGAACCCGGTGGTTCCGACGACCGCGTGAATGCCGTTGTCGATGAGGAACTTCAGGTTGTCCATCACGACGTCGGGATGGGTGAAGTCGATGACGACCTCGGTGCCGCCGTCCACCAGCAAGCTCAGCGCGTCGGCGGCGTCGACCTCCGCGGACAGGGTGAGGTCGTCGGCCGCCTGCACGGCAGCCACCATGGTCTGGCCGACCTTGCCCTTGGCTCCCAGCACCGCGACTCGCATGCAGTTACCCTAGCGTCCGCGTTGACAGCACTGCCCGCTTCGACTGCTTGCACGTGAATCACTTGTGTCACAGTGGTTTCACCGACTCTGGCTTCGAGTTCCGCACGCAGCTCAGCCGTGTCGCCCCCTATCGCGGCACGGCTGAACTTCTGCGTGCGGACCGTCATCCCGCCTCGACGCTTGCGGACTGAAGCGGTCGGATACGCCCCCAGTTGGCGACCCGCATCATGGAGTCGGCGCGGGCTCAGGCGGTGAGGATCAGTCTGCCGGCGACGTCGTGGGCTTGGAGGCGTTGGTGGGCTTCGGCGGCTTTGATGAGCGGCATTTCCTCGATGTTCAGCTTGAGTTGCCCGGCGGCGAGCAGGGGCAGGACCTGTTCGGCGGCCGGCTGCGCGCTACCGGGATGTGACTGCAGGTAGAAGCCGATGGAGAATCCGAGCATGGCGGCGTTCTTCCGCCACAGTTCGTCACCGGTCACGGGGTTGTCTGGGGTGTGGGCCGCGTGGCCAAGCAGCAGGATCCGGCCCAGCGGTGCCAGGACGTCGAGGCTGGCGGTGCGGACGTCGCCGCCGACGGCGTCGGCTACCACGTCGATGGACTGCCCGGCCAGTGCCTCGACAAACCGGTCGCTGGTCAGCACCTTGTCGTAGCCCAGATGGTCGGTGTCGGCGATCCGGCTGGTCGAGGACACAGTGCCGATGATCCGCGACGCGCCGAGTGAGCGGGCGACCGCGGGGAAGGTGGAGGCCAGTCCGCCAGCGGCGCCGTGGACCAGGACACTCTCCCCGGGTTGCAGATGAGCCACTCGGGTCAGCGCCAGGTAGGCCGTGACGGCGTAGGGCAGTGCGGCCACCGCCTGGGCCGGATCGACGCCGGAGTTGCCCAGCGGGATGACCGTCGACGCTTGGGCGAGGGTCACGCTGGCATAGCCCCCCAGCGTTACCTGGGACATCGAGAC
>JAOPWF010000490.1 GCA_025965815.1 Mycobacterium sp. | reverse complement strand
GTGTCGGTGTACTGCCGGCGGGTGCTGACTCCCGGCGACATCGTGGCGGCGTTGCCCGAGGCCATCGCGGCCGCCCGCACCGGCGGTCCCGCGGTGTTGCTGCTACCCAAGGACATCCAGCAGGGCTGCGTCCCCTCCAACGGCACAAAGTTCGCCGCGTCGTCCCACAATGCGCCCGTCGACCTGAACCCGCTGGTCCGGATACTCCAACAAGCCGATGGTCCAGTGACGATCATCGCCGGTGAGCAGGTGGCGCGTGATGATGCCCGCGCCGAGCTGGAACAACTCCGGGCGGCGATCGGCGCCCGGGTAGCCACCGTTCCGGACGCGAAGGATGTCAGCGGATCCCCCGGGCTGGGGTCGTCGGCGGCGCTCGGGGTGACCGGTGTGATGGGCCATCCGGCCGTGATCGATGCGGTGGCAAACAGTGATGTGTCCCTACTCGTCGGCACCAGACTGGCGATAACCGCCCGCGCTGGATTGGACGACGCGCTTGCGACTGGGCGGACGGTGTCGATCGGTTCGGCGCCGCCGTACCTGCCGTGCACCCACATTCACACCAACGATCTGCGTGCCTCATTGACGCTGCTGACCCTCGCGGTGTCGGGCGACCGACCGCCGGTAACGACGCCGGTCCCGCCCAGCGAACTTCGGCCGCCGGTGTTCGAAGGTGCTGGGATCCGGTATCGGCACGCGGTTTCGGCGCTGGACGCCGCGTTGCCCGACGGGGTGGATGTGGTCGTCGATGCCGGCAACACCGGCGCGGCGGCGATCCACAATCTGCCGGTGCGCCGCCACGGCCGCTTCGTCGTCGCCCTGGGCATGGGCGGCATGGGCTACAGCTTCGGCGCCGGGGTGGGGATGGCGTTCGCCCGCCGCCGGCGCACCGTGGTCATCGCCGGTGACGGCGCGTTCTTCATGCACGGCATGGAAATCCACACCGCCATCCAGTACCGGCTGCCGGTGACGTTCGTGTTGTTCAACAACAACGCCCACGCCATGTGCGTGACCCGCGAGCAGCTGTTCTACCACGACCGCTACAGCTACAACCGGTTCCAACCCAGCCGCCTGGGCGCCGGGCTGGCCGCCATGTTCCCCGGCCTGCCCGCCCTCGATGTCGACCACATCGACGCCCTGCCCGATGCGCTGCACACCGCCCTGAACCACGACGGGCCCTCGGTGGTCAGCATCGAATGCTCCGCCGACGAAATCCCGCCGTTCGCACCGTTCTTGGCCGCGACACAAGTTGTTTCGGTTGTTGATGCACCCACTACCAAGGAGAACCGCACTGATGTCGCTGCCCGCGCTTGACGATATAGCCACCCATACCGGGACCCGCGATCCGATCCCCGGGGTGCACCGCATCGAGACCAGCCCGAGGGAGAAGGCCACCCCGATCATCTTGGAGATGATGCGCTCGGTCTACCCGCACGACGCGGTGTTCGGCCAGTACTGCACCGTCAACGACTACATCGACTGCCCACCCGATGAGCTGTTCGAGTACCTGTCGGATACCCGCAGTCTGGAGGAATGGACCTACAGCCTGCGCGGGTTCACCCCCACCGAGGAACCCGGGCTGTGGCTGGCCTATGACCGTCTCGGCGCCGAAACCGAGATCTACACCCGCACCGTCGCCAACAAAGAGTCCCGGACCGTGGACTACCACTGCGCCTGGGATCAGGGCAAACACCTGTGGATGGTGTACCTGATGCGCGTCATCGACGCCGAGGTAGTCCTCGACAAGCCCGGCTCGGTGGTGTTGTGGACCAACTGCCACCACCCGTTCTACGACAACAACCCCTATCCCGAAACCGCGCCCGAACAGCGCCCGGTCTGGGTCGGCGACTTCTGGGACATGTTCGGCGCCGGGCACGAACTCGAACTCAAAAACCTCAAAGCCATCGCCGAATACCGCCACCACAACGGCCTGCCCGTCACCCCGATCTGGATGAGATGAGGACAACCATGCCCACACCCGCCGTGAGCCTGATCGACGTTTCCACCTACCTACCCGGTGACCCGATCGGTATTGACTACTACTCGGACTTCGCCGGTTCGGATGATCTGCGGAACAACCTGATGTTTCGCGCGCCGAAGTTCAGGCATCACGTCGCCGAGGACGAGACCGCGACCGACATGATTGTGCGGGCGACCGCCGGGCTCATCGAACGGCACGGACAGGACTTAATCGAGAACGTCGATGTGCTGATCACGCACGCGCAGATGCCCGATATGCCGTTCTACGGTGGCGGCGGCGCGGTCGCGCACCGGCTCGGGATGCAACCGAACTGGGTGCTCGATCTGCACAACGGTGGGTGTGCGATCTTCGTGCTGGGTCTGCAGGTGGCCCGCCAGCTGCTGGCGTCGGGTGCCGGACGGACCGCCCTGATCGCGGTGGCGCAGAACGCTGCCGGGCAGATCTTCGACCAGCCTGGGGTGCGCCGCAAGGCGCAGGCATCCGTTCCCGGCGACGGCGCGGCGGTGGGCCTGGTGACGCTGTCGGACGCATCGCCGATTCTCGACGTCGAGTGCCGCACCTACGGCGAGTACGCCGGCGAAATGACGCTCGCCGTCGATCCGCCACGCAAGTGGTGGCAGCCCGGGCCCGGCGAGGGCTCCATCGGCTTCACCGAATCCAAGATCATGAAAGTGCTTGCCCGCGGGAATAGACAGGTTCCGGAGGTGGCGCTGGCGGTGTGCGACCGAATCGGCGTCAAGTCCAAGGATCTTGACCTGCTGGTCACCAACCAGCCGAACCGGGTTTTTCTGCGGAACTGGCGCGAGGCGCTTGACGTGCCTAAGGAGCGTCACCGCGACACCTTCGACGAATGCGGCAATCTGTTCGGGGCCGGCATCCCGATGAACCTCAACCGGGCAATCGACGAAGGCCAGGTCAAAAAGGGTGATCTGGTCATGATGGCGGCCTTCGCGCACGCCGGTGACTTCGCCGGCGCAGCGGCAATTCGGTGGGGCGGCCGGCCCTGATGGCTTCCCCGCAGCAGGCCACGTCGATCGCCGCCGAGGTTCTCGGCACCCTGCCCGACGCGGTCAACCCGTTGGCACTGTCGCTGAACGAGAACCCCTTTCCGCCGCTGCCCGCGGTGCGCTCCGCGCTGATCGCGTCGATCGACGCCGCCAACCGCTATCCGGAGTTTCTGCCCGAGCGGATGCGCGCTCTGATCGCGGGTCACATCGGTGTCCGCGACGACCAGGTGATCGTCGGTGCGGGCGCGACCGGCGTGGTGCTGCAGGTGTTGCACGCCGTGACCGATCCCGGCGATCGGATGGTGATGACATCGCCGACCTTCGATGGCTACCCGATCTTCGCGCAGATGGCCCGGCTGATCTCGGTGACGGTGGCGCTGGACGAGCACGGCCACCACGACCTGGATGCGTTGGCCGACGCGGCCGCTGACGCGCGGGTCGTGGTGGTGTGCCGACCGCACAACCCGACCGGGACCGTGGAGCCCGCGGCCGACATCGAGCGGTTCCTGCGCCGGGTGCCGTCGGACACCGTGGTGGTGCTCGACGAGGCCTACGTGGAGTTCCTCGCACCGGAATACCGGATTGATGCCCCTGCGCTGGTGCGGCGGTTTCCGAACGTCGTGGTGCTGCGCACATTCTCCAAGGCCTACGGGCTGGCGGGTCTGCGGATCGGGTACGGCTTCTGTTCACCCGACCTGGCGTGCAGGTTGTGGACCATGCAGCTGCCGTTCGGGATGGGCATGACCGGCCTGGTCGCGGTCGCCGCCTCGTACGACGCTGAAAACCAACTGCGCCAACGCATCCGGCTTATCACCGCGGAACGTCGCTACCTGCGGATGAGGCTGAGGTCGATGGGTGTCTACAGCACCGACTCGCACGCCAACTTCGTCTATTTGCCGGCCAGCGGGCGACCCTGGCGGGAGGCGTTCGACGGCACCGGCCTTCAGGTGCGCAACTACGCCAACGGCGGGGTGCGGATCACCGTGGGCGGCCGGCCGTCGACCCGCGCCGTCCTCTCGGCGGCAGTGCCCCTCGCGCTGCGCTGACGCGCTCCGGCCTTCCGGCTTGCCGGGCGCCCATGCGGTATGAATGGGCGGATGCCTTCGGATTCGTCGCGTCCCGACAAGCGCGACCCCATCGCCCAGGCCCGGGACAACTGGGAGCGGTCCGGCTGGGGCGACGTCGCAGGAGGCATGGTGGCCGTCACGTCGGTGATGCGCGCGCACCAGATACTGCTGGCCCGCGTCGAGACGGCACTTCGCCCGTACGATCTGAGCTTTTCCCGATTCGAGTTGCTGCGTCTGCTGGCCTTCAGCCGCAACGGCGCGCTCCCCATCACCAAGGCCTCGGACCGTCTCCAGGTGCACGTAACCAGCGTCACGCACGCGATCCGGCGACTGGAAGCCAACGGGCTGGTCGAACGGCTGCCGCATCCGACCGACGGGCGCACCACGCTGGTGCGGATCACCGACATCGGCCGTTCGACGGTCGAGGACGCCACCGTCACGCTGAACAACGAGGTGTTCGCCGATATCGGGATGACCGATGCGCAGTCGCGGGCGCTGGTGTCCTCGATCGAGACGCTGCGGCACCACGCCGGCGACTACTGAACCGGCTGGCCCGTGACGGACGGCAGCGGGATCGTCGCCGTCACGGCTGTCCCCGCTCCCGGACGGGACCGGATATTCAGCCGCCCGCCGACCAGTTCGGCGCGTTCGGCCATCGACAGCAGCCCGTAGCCGCCCATCTCGTCGGCGCCAAGCGGATGCTCGAAGGTGTCGAAACCGACTCCGTCGTCGACGATTTCGAGCCGGGCGACATCGTCGTCCACGGCGAAGCTCAGCTTGGCGACGGTGGCGCCGGCGTGCTTGACGACGTTCTGCAGGCATTCCTGCGCGATGCGATACAGCGCGATCTCGATGTGCTCAGGCAGCCGCTTGTCCGCCAGATCCACCTCGATATCGATCTGTGGGATGGAGCGGGCCAGGCTGGCCAACCCCCCGGACAGGCCGAGGTCGTCCAGGACGGGCGGTCGCAGTCCGCCGATCGCCGCGCGCGCCTCCCGCAACGTCAGCTCGACGAGGTTGCGCGCCTCTTCGAGCTGCTCGGCGGCCATTATCGGATTTCCGTCGACGGCTCGCGCCGCGGCGTCCAGCCGGTACGACAGCGTGATGAGCCGCTGGGAAATACCGTCGTGAATGTCGCCGGCCAGCCGGCGGCGTTCGATCTCCTGCGCCTCGATCACCTGCTCGACGAAGTTCTCGTGCGCCCGTTCACGGGCCACCAGCTGCCGGTGCAGCCGGGCCTGATGCAGCGCGCCGGCGATGAGTCGGCCGATGACCAGCAGTAGCTCCACGTCTCCCGGGGTGAACTCGCGCCGCGAAACGGTATGCACGTTGAGCACCCCCACCAACCCACCGGGGTCGGTCTCCATCGGGACCGACACCATGGACGTGAAATCGGATCCCCGCAGCGACTGGAATGGCAGGTACCGCGGGTCGGACTCCTTGTCGTGGCTGATTACGACGGGTTCACCGTTGCTGGCCACCCAACCCGTTATCCCTGATCCGAGCGGCAGCCGGATCTTGCCGACCTCGCTGTCGAAGGGCGGCGTCGCACCGGCGAGCGTCAACGACCGGTCGGTGTCGTCCAGCACGTGCACGAAGCAGACGTCGGTTGCGGTGGCCGCGGTGATCATCCTGGCCGCTGCCGCGGCGAGCGGCTCGACGCCGGGCCCGCTGGACGCAGCCTGGATGAGTTCACGGAGCAGGGCCAACTCGCGGTCGGCGTCGACGAGGTCCCGCACGGCGTTGGGCCCACGGAAGCCGTTGTCCGGGCTCATTGGTAGATGCCTTCGCGCAGCGCGGTGGCGACTGCGCCGGCCCGGTCGCCGACCCCGAGCTTGCGGTAGATCGACCGGAGGTGACTCTTGACGGTCTCGTCGCCGATGACCAGCTTGTTCGCGATGCCTCGGTTGGACAGCCCGCTGACCACGTACGACAGGATCTCGGATTCCCGCTGCGACAGGCCCTGCCTGGCTCCGGGCCAGAACTCGTCGCGCGACATGCGCGCCGCGGTGTCGACCGCCCTGGCCGCCAGCCCCGGGTCGATAGCGGTGGCTCCGGTGCGGACCATCTCGAGCTGGCGCACCAACTCATCGCTGCTGATGCTCTTCAGCAGGTAGCCGGACGCGCCGACCCGCAACGCCTGAAACAGGTACTGCTCGTCGTCGTACACCGACAGCATGACGACCTTGCGTTTCGGATCGCGTTCGCGCAGCGCCAGGCACAGGTCCAGTCCGCTCGAGCCCTGCATCCGGACGTCGCACAGCACGATGTCCGGTTCGAGGTCATCGACGACGCTGATCGCGCGTTCGGCGCCGACCGCCTGCCCGACGATCGAGACCCGGTCTGCGAAGGCGGCCAGCATCGCCTTGAGTCCCTCGATCACCATCTCGTGGTCATCGACCAGCACAAGTCGTACAGGACCGGCGCCCAGCCCGGTGGACTGCGTCACCATGGCAACACCATAGAGCCGCCACACTGCGCAGTCTCCGACTTGCGCGTCTCCAGCAGGTGGGTTCGGGTTCCTTCCCGCAATCCCCCCGCAGGGGGATGCCCATATCGGCGGGAATTGCCAGAGTGTGCCGATGGGAACCACGCAGGTGGGAACGCTCCCGGCGCGGACATTCTGGTGGGATCGCGGCGGCCCCGTTGACGCCGAGGTCTACCCGCTGCGCGCGGTGATCTTCGATCTGGACGGCGCCCTTGCCGATATCGAGCGCGACGGGCACCGGGTGGCCTTCAACGCCGCGTTCGCGGCGCACGGTCTCGACATCGAGTGGAGCCTCGACGGGTACGGGCCTCTGCTGGCCGTTGCCGACGAACGGCGTCGCATCGAGACCGACCTGCGTAGGCGGGGCCTCGGCCGGTCGGCTGACGCCCTGGCCGAGGAGATTCACTCAACCAAGACGGTGCTGTTCGACGAGCTCATCTCGGATGCCGATGTGGTGCCACGAAGCGGCCTCATCGACGTGGTGATTGGTGCGTTCGTCGCCGGCGTCTGGGTCGCGGTGGTGACCGATGGGCGGCGCAACTGGGCCGAACCGCTGGTGCGTCAACTGGTCGGGGAGGGCATCGTCGAGACGGTGGTGACCGCCGACGACGTCACCAATCCGATGCCCCATCCCGAGGCCTACGAACTTGCGCTGTGGGAACTCGGCATCCCCGCCCAGAACGCCTTGGCGGTGACGGGCTCAGCCGCGGGCCTGCGGACCGCGAACTCGGTCGGGCTGGCGACCGTCGTGGTCACCACCGGCTACACCGCCGATCAGCATTTCAGCGGAGCCGCCGCCGTGCGAGCGGGCTACGGCGGCACCGACCCGCTGCTGATCGCGGGATGTCAGCGGCTGCACGCGCGGTGGTGGGCCGCCGAAAAGCGATCCGCGGCCTGAAAACTCGCAGTCAGCTGTTGCGAAGCATCTCGATCACGGCGCTGAAGTCCTTGTCGGAGTGGTCGGTCGCGAACTTGGCGTAGATCTCGGCGGCGTGGCTGCCCAGCGGGGCGGCCGATCCGGTCGAGGACACCGCGGCCATCGCCAGGCCGAGATCCTTATTCATCAGGGCGGTCGCGAAGCCCGGTTTGAAATCGTTGTTCGCCGGGGACGTGGGCACCGGGCCCGGGACCGGGCAGTTGGTATGGACGGCCCAGCAGTTGCCCGTCGCACCGGTGATGACGTCGAATAGTGACTGCGCGGACAGCCCCAGCCGCTCGGCGAGCACGAATGCCTCGCCGACGGCGATCTGCTGCACGGCCAGCACCATGTTGTTGCACACCTTGGCGGCCTGACCCGCACCGGCGTCGCCGCAGTGAATGATCTTGCCCGCCATGGGTTCCAGCACCGGGCGCGCCGTCTCCAGGGCGGTCCCGTCGCCACCGACCATGAACGCCAGTGTCCCGGCGACGGCGCCCTTCACCCCGCCGGACACCGGGGCGTCGAGTTGAGCGAAGCCGTGCTCGCCGGCCAGCGCATTGACGCCGCGGGCGTCGTCCACCGAGATGGTGGAACTGTCGATGAACAACGCTCCGGCCGGGGCGGCGGGCAGCACCTCGGCGTAGCAGCTCTTCACGAGGTCGCCGTTGGGCAGCATGGTGATCACCACATCGGCCTCCGCAACAGCCTCTGCGCCGCTGTCGAACACCGTCGCACCCTTGTCGGCGGCCGCGGCCTTGGCGGCGGGCACCGGATCGAAACCGCGCACGGTGTGGCCGGCGGCAAGCAGATTGGCGGCCATCGGGCCACCCATATTGCCCAGGCCCAGGAACGCGATTGTGCTCATCAGCGACAGCTCCTTCTACGCGGTGGCCCGGGCGCGGGCCGCTGCGGCCCGGCCGATGACCACCCGCATGATTTCGTTTGTTCCTTCGAGGATGCGGTGCACCCGCAGATCGCGGACGATTTTCTCCAACCCGTACTCACACAGGTAGCCGTAGCCGCCGTGCAGCTGCAGGGCCTGGTCGGCGACGTCGTAACACGCATCGGTGACATACCGTTTCGCCATCGCGCAGAGTTCGACCTTGTCGGGTTGATCGGCGTCCAGCGCCGCCGCGGCGCGCCACAGCAGCGTGCGTGACGCCTCCAGTGCGGTGGCCATGTCGGCGAGCGTGAACCGCACGGTCGGCTCGTCGAGTAGTGCGGAGCCGAACGCCTGCCGGTCCTTCAGGTAGCCGGCCGCTTTGTCATACGCGGACTGCGCGCCGCCGAGCGAACACGCCGCGATGTTGATGCGGCCGCCGTTGAGTCCCTGCATCGCGATCCCGAAGCCGGTGCCTTCGCCGTCAGCGCCACCGAGCATCGCATCGGCGGATACCCGGACCCCCTCCAGCACCACCTGCGCGGTGGGCTGCGCGTGCCAGCCCATCTTCTGCTCGGCAGGGCCGAAGCTCAGCCCCGGAGTGCCCTTTTCGACGACGAACGCGGAGATCCCGCGAGCACCTTCACCGCCGGTGCGGGCCATAACGACGTACATTTCGGACGCCCCGGCTCCGCTGATGAACTGCTTCACGCCGTCGAGGACGTAGTGGTCGCCATCTCGGACGGCCCTGGTGCGCAGCGCCGCGGCGTCCGATCCGGCGCCGGGCTCGGTCAGGCAGTAACTCGCGATGGCCTCCATCGACGCCAACCGCGGGATCCAGGTCTTGCGTTGCTCCTGGGTACCGAAGGTGTCGATCATCCACGCACACATGTTGTGGATGGACAGGAACGCCGCGACGGCGGGATCCGCCGCCGCCAGTTGCTCGAAGATGCGCACCGCGTCCAGGCGACGCAGCCCGCTGCCGCCCACGTCCTCGCGACAGTAGATGGCTGCCATCCCGAGTTCCGCCGCCGCACGGAGCACATCCACCGGAAAGTGCTTGTCGGTGTCCCACTGCAGGGCATGTGGGGCAAGGCATTTGGCGGCGAACGCGGCCGCCGTCTCGGCGATCACGCGTTCGTCGTCGTCCAGGCCGAAGAGTTGCATTTGGGGGAGCAGGCCTAATTCATGGTGGGGATGACGAACTCGGCGCCATCCTTGATGCCCGACGGCCACCGCGACGTGACCGTCTTGACCTTGGTGTAGAACTGGATCGATGCCGGCCCGTGCTGGTTGAGATCTCCGAAGCCGGACCGCTTCCACCCGCCGAAGGTGTGATAAGCCACCGGCACCGGGATCGGCACGTTCACGCCGACCATTCCAACCTGGACCCGCGAGGTGAAGTCGCGGGCGGTGTCGCCGTCGCGGGTGAAGATCGCGACACCGTTGCCGTACTCGTGCTCGGAGGGCAGCCGCAGCGCTTCCTCGTAGTCATGCGCCCGCACGATGCACAGCACGGGCCCGAAGATCTCGTCGGTGTAGATCGACATATCGTGGGTGACATGGTCGAACAACGTGGGCCCGATGAAGTAGCCGCCTTCGAGGTTGGCGTCACCGAATTGCAGGTCATCGCTGGCACGCTCGCGGCCGTCGACGACGATTTCGGCTCCGGCGTCCACGCCCTGGCCGATGTAGTCCTTGACCCGAGCCAGCGCGGCGGAGGTGACCAGCGGGCCGTAGTCGGCCTTGGGGTCCAGGCTGTGGCCCACCCGTAGGTTGTTGATCCGCTCGACGAGCCGGGCACGCAGCCGGTCCGCGGTCTGCTCGCCGACCGGCACCGCGACCGTGATGGCCATGCAGCGTTCGCCTGCGCTGCCGTAGCCGGCGCCGATCAGGGCGTCGAGGGCCTGGTCGAGGTCGGCGTCGGGCATCACGATCATGTGGTTCTTCGCGCCGCCGAAGCACTGCGCGCGCTTGCCGTTGGCCGCGGCGGTGGCGTAGATGTACTGCGCGATGTCCGAGCTGCCGACGAAACCATAGGCCTTGATGTCCGGATGCGCCAGCAGCGCGTCGACGGCCTCCTTGTCGCCGTGCACGACCTGGAACACCCCCGGCGGCAGTCCGGCCTCGATGAACAGCTCGGCGAGGCGGACCGGCACCGACGGGTCGCGCTCGCTGGGCTTGAGAATGAACGCGTTGCCGCACGCCAGCGCCGGGCCGGCCTTCCACAGCGGGATCATCGCTGGGAAGTTGAACGGGGTGATCCCGGCGACCACGCCGAGTGGCTGGCGCAGCGAGTAGACGTCGATGCCCCCGCCTGCGCCCTCGGTGTACTCGCCCTTCAGCAGGTGCGGGATACCGACCGCGAACTCGATCACCTCGATGCCGCGCTGGATGTCACCGCGCGAATCGGCGACGGTCTTGCCGTGCTCTGACGAAAGGAGCTCGGCTAACTCATCTACGTGCTGGTTGACCAGCTCGACGAACCGCATCATCACTCGGGCACGCCGCTGCGGGTTCCAGGCGGCCCAATCCCGCTGCGCCCTCACCGCGGTCGCGACCGCGGCGTCGACGTCGGCCGCCGAGCCCATCGGCACGGTCGCCTGTACCTGGCCGGTGTTGGGGTTCATCTCGTCGGCGGTGCGACCGGACTGGCCGGTCACGCGCTTGCCGTCGAGGAAATGGGGGATGTGGGTGGTCTGCGAAGTCATTGGATCTGTCCCGAGGTCGGATTGTGGGTGAGCGGCAACCAGCCACTCGGAGATACTTGGACATCCTAGTAAATGATCGGCGGCGTGGCAAGGGGGAGTTTCGGACCGGAGCGTCCGGCCGAGAGACCCTGGCCAGGAGCCGGCCAGCTGGCCACGGTCTGCTCCGTGATCACCGGGGTGAACGGCAACGCCAGGGCGGCCCGGATCGCATTACGGTCCAGTGACATCCGAGCGCGCAGCCGCGCCGTCGATGCGCTAGCCCGACTTGCGGCGCAGCTCGTCGACGAATGAGCGGGCGTCGTCCCAGGTCGGGAGCAGCCCAGCGGCACGCACCTCGTCGAGGGTGGGAGCCTGCGCGTCGCGGCCGGAAAGCACCATGTCACTGCCGAACACGGTTCCCGGCCACTGGATGCCCAGCGCCGGATCGGTCGCGCGGATGGTGTGCTCGTTGGCGGGGTCGTAGACCGCCGAGCACAGGTAGAGCACCGTCGAATCGTCTTGCAGGGCAAGGAATCCGTGGGCCAAACCCTCGGAGATGTAGACCGACTTGCGGTCCCGGTCGTCCAGCAGCACCGAATCCCACTGCCCGAACGTCGGCGAGCCGACGCGGATGTCAACCACCACGTCGAAGACGGCGCCCCGCAGGCAGGTCACATACTTGGCCTGGCTCGGTGGCAGCTCGGCGAAGTGCAGTCCGCGCAGCACCCCCGCCGACGACACCGAGCAGTTGGCCTGTCGGAGGTCAAAGCGGTGCCCGGCGAGCGCGACGAACCCCGGGTCCTTGAACCATTCGAAGAACACGCCGCGCGAGTCGGCATGCTGCACCGGGGTGATTTCCCAGGCGCCCGGAACGGCGAGCTCACGGAACTTCATGTCACTGGCCCCGCTGCTCGTACTGCGCCTCGACGGAGCCCTTGAGTGGGCGCCACCACGATTCGTTGTCGCGGTACCACTCGATGGTGGCGCGCAGGCCCTCGTCGAAATCGGTATGCTTTGGCGCCCAGGACAATTCGTCGAACAACGGCGATGGGTCGATGGCGTAGCGCAGGTCGTGGCCGGCCCGGTCCGGAACCCGGTCGAAGTCGTCGGGGTCGCGGCCCATCATCTGCAGCAGGGTCCGCAGCACCGACACATTGTCGCGCTCGCCCTCGGCGCCGATCAGGTACGTCCGGCCGATCTGACCGTCGTCGAGGATGCGCCACACGGCGCTGTTGTGGTCGTCGACGTGGATCCAGTCGCGGACGTTGGCGCCGATGCCGTACAGCTTGGGCCGTCGACCGGTCAGCACATTGGTGATCTGGCGCGGAATGAACTTTTCGACGTGCTGGTAGGGCCCGTAGTTGTTGGAGCAGTTGGAGATCGTGGCGTGGATGCCGAAGGAGCGGACCCAGGCCCGCACCAGCATGTCGGCAGCCGCCTTGGTCGACGAGTAGGGACTCGACGGATTGTACGGCGTCGTCTCGGTGAACCGGTGCGGGTCGTCGAGCGCCAGGTCGCCGTACACCTCGTCGGTTGAGACGTGGTGCAGCCGTGCACCGCTGCGCCGCACCGCTTCCAGGATGGTGAACGTGCCGATCACGTTGGAGCGCAGGAACGGCTCGGGGTCGTCGAGTGCGTTGTCGTTATGGGTCTCGGCGGCGAAGTGCACCACGACATCGGACTCGTCGACGAGCTTGGAGACCAGCGCGGCGTCGGTGATGTCGCCCCGCACCAGCCTGATGTCGTCCTCGACGGGGGCCAGCGACTCACGGCTGCCGGCGTAGGTCAGCGCGTCCAGCACAGTCACCGCGTCGTCCGGGCGCCAACGCACAGCGCTGTGGACGAAGTTGGCGCCGATGAATCCGGCGCCGCCGGTGACCAGCAGCCGCATGGTCAAACCCTAACCGAGCTGGCTGTTCAGCCGTCAGCCCTTGGGCGTCAGCCCCAGTGGTCCGGCGAGCTCGGCCAGGGTGGGCAGCAGCTTGTCCCGGCCGCCGAGCACCTGGATCTCGACCGTGTCGGCCCCCGCGTCGAGGTGCTCCTTGAGGCGTTTTGCTATGTGGTCGGCCGAGCCGTGGGCGTCGACCGCGTCGATGAGCTTGTCGGTGCCCGGCTTGGCCACGTCGTCGTCGGTGAAGCCGAGCCGCTTCCAGTTGCTGACGTAGTTGCTCAGATCCAGATAGAAGCCCACCGTCTTGCGGCCGACCTCACGGGCCTGCTCGGCGTCAGTGGACAGCACCACCTTGTGTTCGGGGGCGAGATAGACGGTATTGCCGACCAGCTCGCGGGCCTGCGCGGTGTGTTCCGGTGTGGTCAGGTACGGGTGGGCACCGGCGCTGCGTTGCGCGGAGAGCTTGAGCACCTTCGGCCCGAGCGCGGCCAGGACCCGACGGCTGGTCGGCATCTTCGCCGCGTCCAACTCGTCGAGATACTCGACCAGGGCGTCGTAGGGCTTGCGGTACTCCTGCGTATGTTCGGGATGCCCGATGCCGACGCCGAGCAGGAACCGTCCGGGGTAGGCGTCCTCGATGCGGTGGTAGGACTCGGCCACTTCCTTGGCCGGCGCCGCCCAGATGTTGACGATGCCGGTGGCCACCTGTAGATCGGTGGTCTGCTCCAGGATCGGCTCGACGAACGCGAGGTCGGCAGCGGGAGATCCGCCCACCCAGACAGCGCCGTAGCCGAGCTTCTCGATCTCGGCCGCCTGCTCAGGGTTGACCGCACCGCCGGTCCACACTCCGAAGCGGCCCAGGTCGGGTTTGAGTGAAACTGCGTCAGTCATGGTGTCCCATCTCTGCGGTCGGTGTCAGCGCAGGCCGAGCGGCCCGGCCAGTTCGGTCAGCGCAGGCACTAGCTTGTCAGGCCCGGTGAGCACCTGGACCGCGACGTGGTCGGCACCGGCGTCGAGGTGCTCCGTGAGGCGGGCGGCGATCGCGTCGGGCGTGCCGTAGGCGACGAGGGCGTCGATCAGGCGGTCACTACCCGGCTTGGCCACGTCTTCGTCGGTGAAGCCCAGCCGCTTCCAGTTGCTCACGTAATTGGTGAGATCGAAGTAGATGTCGAGTGCCTTGCGGCCGATCGCGCGTGCCTCTTCCGCGTCGGTCGTCAGCACCACTTTGTGTTCGGGGGCCAGGAACGCCGACGGACCGATCAACTCACGGGCCTGTGCGGTGTGTTCGGGCGTGGCCAGGTAGGGGTGGGCGCCCGCGGCGCGTTCTGCGGAGAGCTTGAGCACGCGAGGGCCGAGCGCCGCCACCACGCGTCGATCCACCGGAACACCGTATTGGTCGAGTTCGTCGAGGTACTCGACGAGGGCACCGTAGGGCCTGCGGTATTGGCTGTGTGCCTCCGGATGACCGACGCCGATGCCGAGCAGGAACCGGCCGGGATATGCGCCCTCGATGCGGTGGAAGGAGTCCGAGACCGGCTTGGCCGCGGCCGTCCAGACGTTGACGATCCCCGTGGCGATCTGCAGCTTGCTCGTCTGCGCCAGGATGGGCTCCACCCAGTCGAGTTCGGCCGGGGGCGAGCCGCCCACCCATACGGCGCCGTAACCGAGCGCCTCGATTTCTCTGGCCTGCTGGGGGGTGACCCCGCGCCCGAAAGATCCGAATCGGCCGAGGTTGGGTTTGGTCATGATCACTCCAACCTGCGGACCGCGACGGGCTATTCCGCCGACGGCGAAACTGTCTCAGGTGTGTCCAGCGGTGCCGTTGTTTCGGGCGCCGTCGGGTCCAGCGGCAGGACGATGATGAAGCGGGTGTTCCCGGGCTTGGACTCCACCCGCAGGTTGCCGTGGTGCT
>JAOPWF010000489.1 GCA_025965815.1 Mycobacterium sp. | reverse complement strand
GGTAAATCGTGACACCGACTCGAAGAATTTTCATGACGGGCGCCAGTCGGGGCCTGGGATTGTGTGCGGCGCAACACATCCTGCGCGCCTACCCGACATGCACCTGGTGGTCGCCAGCCGCCACCCTGACCCGGGATCGCTGGCCTGCAGGCTCGGCCACAGAGCCGGCGACAGCCGTGTGATGGAACTGTCCGCCGATCTGGCCAACCTCGACAGCGTCCGGGGCCTGAGGCCTGTGGCTCTCGCGTCGGTGCCGGGCTTGGCCGATCAGCCACACCCACGCCCTCGACGGCCTCGACCGGCTCGGACTCGACCAGGAAGCCACCAGCCTCTACCTCGGCGGCAATACGACACGGCTACTTGGTATCTGAACAGGCCCGGCTATGTCCGGTCAACTCAATGTGGTTGCACTAAGGGAAGTTCCGCCTAATTTGCCAGTAACCCGGGGACCGTCCGATACGTTCTGGACCACCGCATAGTCCTCTCCCAACTTGACCCTGGGCGTGACGGCCCGCTATGGATGCGCAGTTTCGATCATGGCTTTTCGAGTGCTCGCTCGTCGCTTGGCGAGGTAGGGCTGCCAGTCGCGTTTGGCGTAGCCAGCCCACCGTGTGGCGGTAGCTATATCGACAGCGAGGAGGTCAGCCAAGACTGCGGCGGGGAGCTCCGATGCCAGGCGAATCAATGCGGTGTTTCGACGGGCGCGGGGGTTAATCCCGCTCAGTATCGGCTTTTGACAGTGTCGATCGTGGCCGAGGGCGTGGCAGTTGCGCCAATAGCTCGGCCAGGACGGGCGGGAGTAGGAGTTCGTGATCGCCCAGGTTGAGGTAAGTGTTCCGGATCGTTCGCTGATCTGGTTGCGGGTGATGGCGAGTACGCGGGTGAGGTGGACTCCGTAGGTCAGCATTAGCGCCCCGCCGGCACGAAGTTCAATGGCGATGGTTTCGTCGGTGAGGCATCGGTGCAGCTGTTCGAGCTGTCTTCTTCGCTGATAAAGGCGGTTGGTTGTGTTGGTTTGAGGGCTGGGGCTGACACGCCGGTGGTGAGGCCGCGTTGGCTCGCCCAGTGCAGGAATTGTCGGATTTCGTGATGCCGTGTGGTGCCGTTGGCCAGCCAGTTGTCCACCAGATCTTGAGGAACTGTTACCAAGGTGTGCCCTTGGGCTTCGACCCAAGTCAAGAACTCGTGAGCGACCCGGACACGTGTGTGAATTCGGTGTCCGGCGGAGCGGACCAACGGGGCTTTGCGTCGGCGAGCTCGGTGCAGTAGATACCAGTGTGCATAGGCCTTCAGAATGCGGGCTTGGTGGTCTGGAACATCGGTCAGGTAGTGGTCCACCCAGGGTCCGAGTCGCTCGAGGTATTCGTTCCGCGGCTCCAAAATCGCGGTGCGGACTAGGATTTCGCGGATGTAATCGGCGGGTCGGCTCGGCGATAGGAGGTCGAGGGCTTCGTGGGTGATGGGTTGTCCGCTGCGGGAGAGGTCGGACAGCATCCTGGCGGCGGGGCTTTTGCCTAGCCAGACGGTGACGCTGCGCGGGTCCCGTGCGGATAGCAGCGCGTCGGTGCGGCCGATGTACGGGTTGAGACGCGGGTTGAGGTCGATAGCTCGACCGTAGGCGTGCTGAGACCATCCGCCGGTTCCGGGGATGCGTGCGCAATTGAACGCCGAGGTGTTGTTGTCTTCCATGGATAACTCAGCGGCGGCGTCCGGATAGTGGTCCACCGTGCGGATCTTCTCGATCGGATAGCGCAGTTCGTGAAGGTGCTCGAAGAGGGCGATGACCTCGGCCACCAGGTCTTCATGCACGACCAGCTCGCCGCGGTGGGTCCGGCCGTCGAAACCGATGTGGTCGATCTCGACCCGCCCCAACCGCCCCGGTTCAAGGGGGCAACCCGGGCGCCAGCTCGCGCCGAGTTCGGCGGCGGTGACCGGATGAACGGTCGCGGCGGCGCCGGGAAGGTCGACGACGGCCTGGCGACAGACGGTGGTGAGGTGGCAGCGGCGCAACCAAACACCTGACCGCGCCTGGCGAGGTGAATCAGGTCGGCGGCGTGAGCGGCGTCGCGGCGAGCGGGGAAGGCGGTTTACTTGGCCTCGCCGCGTCTGGTCAGACGGTCTTTGCGTACATCACAACAGCGCAGGACAACCGCGTGGTCCGGATGCGCCTCGACGGTGGCTCGCTTGCCGAGCAGTCGCCGATTCTGACGGGCATTCCCGCCGGTTCGATCCACGACGGCGGGCGCATCGCTTTCGGTCCCGACGGCAAGCTCTTTGTGGCGACAGGGGAAAGTGGCAATCGTGCGCTGGCACAGGACCGCTCGTCGTTGGGAGGCAAGATCCTTCGCATCAATCCCGAGGGCTCCATCCCGTCGGACAATCCCGATCCGGCATCGCCGGTCTGGTCATTCGGTCACCGCAATATCCAGGGGTTGGCGTGGGACTCCGCTGGCCGACTGTGGGCCACGGAGTACGGCGCGAATCGGCTAGACGAACTCAACTTGATTCGACCGGGCGGCAACTATGGGTGGCCGATGGCCGAGGGCCGTGCGGACACCGCGGGGTTGATCGACCCGGTGATCCAGTGGCCGACCGACGAAGCGTCACCCTCCGGACTGGCTTACTTCGGCGGTTCGTTATGGGTCGCGGCCCTTCGCGGTCAGCGGCTCTTCCAGATCCCGGTCGGGGCTGACGGTTCACTGGGCGCTCCGGTGCCGCTGTTTGTCGGGCAGTACGGGCGTCTGCGAACAGTCGTCGCGGCACCGGACGGCAGCCTGTGGTTCACGACCAGCAACCGCGACGGGCGGGGGAGTCCCCGTGGCGGTGACGACCGGATTCTCCACTTCCGGCCCTGAGTCGACCTCCCATGCGCACCGGCCGGTGCTGTGAGAGGATCCCTGTAATCGGACCGGCGTGATGGCGCTATTCGGGGGGGTTTCGAATCCGCTTGACCACAACACACCAACTCCGTCGAGTCGGTGTGTCCGCCGACGCCCCGTCGCGCCCGGTTAAGCCTGGAGATGTTTGGAGTCCCCATGTGCGCCACCAGAATCGCTGAACCCCGCACCACCGGATCCCGGATCGAAGCGGGGCTGACCTGGCTCGGCGGCGGAGACCGGGGTGAGCTTGCCGAACGTCACGAGCGGTCCATCCACGTGATCGCCGGGGTGGTGGTGCTGCTGGGTGCGGCGCTGGCCTGGCTTGTCGCGGACCTCGCCGTCGCCGGATCGACACGGTCGCCGATGGCGGTCGTCATCCCGGTGACCCTCGTCTTCGGCCTGCTGGTTGGCGCGGTGAGCCGCGCGATCGCCAGCGGGCCGACGCGCGGCTGGCCCGGCGTCGTGGGACGCGGAGCGGTCGCGGTTGTTGTCGGCGTCGTCGTCGGCGATCTGGCCGCCCTCGTCCTGTTTTCCGGTTCGATCGACCGTCTTCTCGACGAGCAGGCCACCCGAAGCGCCGAATCTGTGCCCGTTGTGGCGCAGGCTTCGGCCGGACTGGACCGGCCGCGAGAGGCGCGCACTGCTCTCGACGACGCGGTCGAGCAGGCCGGCGCGCACCGCGAGGAGGCACTGGTCGTCGCGCGCTGCGAGTACAACCCAACGCCGGCGTGCCCGCAGACCCACATTACGGGGGTCCCCGGCACCGGACCCGAAAACCGCACGGCGAACGAGTTTCTCGCAGATACCCAGCGGGAGCTGGACAACGCATTGGCCGAGCGTGACCGTCGAGCACCCGAGCTGGACGCCGAGATCGCCGACGGTGAGCAGGCGCTGACGCGAGCACGCGCGACCGCGATCGCGGAGGCGGATCATGGGCTCGGCGGGCGCTGGGTGGCCATGAACGACCACACGTTGGCGAGCCCGGGGGCGATGCTGCTGCGGCTGCTCACGATCGGGTTCTTCGCGCTGCTGAGCCTGCTGCCGCTGATCCTCAAGCTGTGGCGTGGCGAGACGACGCAGGATCGCGGCGCGGCCGCCCGCGCCGAACGCAACCGCGCTGAACTGCAGGCCGACACCGCCGTCGCCGTAAAACATGCCGAGGTTCGCGCGGCCGTCGAAACCATGTGGGCCGAGCAGCAACTGGCCAGTGCCCGCCTGGCCGTCGAGGCGCAGATCGAGATCGACCGCGAGCTGCAACGTCGTCGAGTCATCGAGGTAGCGGAGCCTGCGATCCTGGCCCGCGTGGAGCGCATCTCCGAGCCGGGGACGGAAGATACGTACCTGCCGATCGCCGCCGAAGCGGAAACCGCGAGTCTTGCGCCGGCCCCGTTGCCCGCCCGCGGGGATGATGCCCCCGTGGAGCCGCGGCGCGAGGGCGGGGCCCCGCTGATCCCGACGATTCCGGACGTCACCAAGGCCGCCGCTCGCTGGATTCGTCCGTTCGTGCCGCCGATCATCGCCCGCGCCATCGGCACCACCACCCAGCCGGTGCGCGCCGCGCTGCAGGTCTTCGAAGAAACCGAAGAGGTCCACTTCACGCTCAAGCGGACCCGCAAGGTGACCGTCCATTCCGAGGAGAGCGGTGAGTTTCCCGGGCAGCGCGGATCCGAGGCCACCGACACGACGGCCGACCCGCGTTGGGTTGAGTCGACGACCGTCGGGCCCGACGATCGCGACCAGCTCGATGCCCGCGCGGAGCGCTCGTCGTTGGGGCCGACCGTCGATCAGCCCGCACTCACGGAACGTGACGGACCACGAGAGGTTCGCGGACCTGACCGCCCACGCCAACTGCCGCCGGCGGGGTAGCTCGCACACAGCGCCGGCGCTGCACGCCTGGTGAGTGTGCCAGCGACTCAGTGGGCCCTCGGCGACCGCTACCTGGCGGGGGTGAATCGAATGGCGCCCAGGTGATTTGCTTTGGCTGCCTCGGCGAACTCCTCGACCGTGGGTATTCGCTGATCGCGGAACTGCAGCCCCATCACTCGCTGTGCGCCTTTCACGCCGTAGGACTCGGCGCAGCGCCGGGACAGATCGGCGACGACCGAAGGATCTTCGATGAGTTCGCCGCGCATCGTCGTCGTCTTCCCGTCATGCACGACCTCGGCGGAGGCGCCGCCGCGGAAGTTCAGCCGCCAAGCCGCGCCGGCCAGGGCATAGAGATCGTTGTCGATCTGGTGGGCGCTCACCGGAATTGAGTAACGGCGCCCGCTCTTGCGTCCGGTGAAGCTCAACACCATCATCGCTTTTCGTGCGGCGCCCATCAGCGGAGTGCGCAACAGGAACCGCAGAAGCGGGTTGACGGCCCTCAGGAC
>JAOPWF010000488.1 GCA_025965815.1 Mycobacterium sp. | reverse complement strand
CGGATCGAACGCGGTTAGCCGCGTGGTGCGTGGCCTCTAGACTGTGGCCGTGGCGGGTGCGGCGGGCAGGAGCGGAGCGACCGGGGGTAGATCGCGCATTCCTGATCGCGACATCGCGGCCATTCGCGAACGCGTCCGTATCGAGGACATAGTCGGTGACTACGTGCAGTTGCGCCGGGCCGGCGCGGATTCTTTGAAGGGGCTGTGCCCGTTCCACGACGAGAAGTCTCCGTCGTTTCATGTCCGGCCCAACCACGGCCATTTTCACTGCTTCGGCTGCGGCGAGGGCGGCGACGTCTACGCGTTCCTGCAGAAGATCGAGCACATCAGCTTCGTGGAGTCGGTCGAGATGTTGGCCGATCGGATCGGCTACACCGTCACCTACACCGGCGCTGCGGCCACGGCAGTGCAGCGCGACCGCGGTAGTCGGAGCCGGCTCATCGCCGCCAACGCGGCCGCCCAGGAGTTCTACATCGCCGCCCTGGAGTCCGAGGAGGCCGAGCCGGGTCGGCAGTACCTCATCGAGCGGAACTTCGACGCCGCGGCCGCCAAGCAGTTCGGCTGCGGGTTCGCCCCGTCCGGCTGGGACACCCTGACTAAACACCTGCAGCGCAAGGGATTCGAGTTCAAGGAGCTGGAAGCGGCAGGGCTGTCGCGGGAGGGCCGCCGCGGACCGATCGACCGCTTTCACCGGCGGCTGCTGTGGCCCATCCGGGTGTCCAGCGGAGAGGTGATCGGGTTCGGCGCCCGCAGGCTCTTCGACGACGACCCGATGACGGCGAAGTACGTCAACACGCCGGAAACCGTGCTCTACAAGAAGTCGTCGGTGTTGTTCGGTCTCGACCTGGCCAAGCGCGACATCGCCAAGGGGCATCAGGCCGTCGTCGTCGAGGGCTACACCGATGTGATGGCGATGCATCTGGCCGGTGTCACGACCGCCGTGGCGTCGTGCGGCACCGCGTTCGGCGACGAGCACCTGTCAATGCTGCGTCGACTCATGATGGACGACAACTTCTTTCGCGGTGAGCTGATCTACGTCTTCGACGGCGACGCCGCGGGACGCGCGGCCGCGGTGAAGGCGCTCGAGGGTGAGCAGAACCTTGCCGGACAGTCGTTCGTTGCGGTGGCGTCCGACGGCATGGATCCGTGCGACCTCCGGCTCAAGTCCGGTGACGGCGCCCTGCGCGATCTTGTCGCACGCCGAACCCCGTTGTTCGAGTTCGCGATTCGCACGGCGCTGGGGGAGATGGACCTGGACAACGCCGAGGGCCGGGTGGCGGCGCTGCGCCGTTGTGTGCCGATGGTCGCCCGGATCAAGGATCCGACGCTGCGCGACGAGTACGCCCGTCAGCTGGCCGGCTGGGTGGGTTGGGCCGACGTGGCCCAGGTGATCGGCCGGGTCCGTGACGAGGCCAAGAACGCCGGTGCTCCGAGCAGACGCGACTCCCGACGGCAGTCCGCGGCCCAGCCGTCCGGCCGAGCGGACCGTAGCGCCGACGCGGCGGCCCCGCGCCGGCCTGACCCGCGGGACCCGACGCTCTGGCCGCAACGTGAGGCGTTGAAGTCCGCGCTACAGTACCCGGCGCTGGCGGGGCCGGTGTTCGACACGCTGACGGTCGAGAGCTTCACCCATCCGGGCTATACCGCGGTGCGGGCTGCTCTGGCAGCGGCCGGCGGGACGGCGGCCGGGATCTCCGGCGCGCAGTGGATCGACGCGGTCCGCCAGCACGCGGCTTCACCCGCCGCGGCCGGCCTGGTCAACGAGCTGGGCGTGGAGTCCTTCCGGGTCGACGACGACGAGAAGCTGCCGCGTTACATCGCCGGGGTACTGGCCCGGCTGCAGGAAGTGTGGGTCGGTCGGCAGATAGCGGAGGTGAAATCCAAGCTGCAGCGGATGTCACCGGTGGAACACGGGGATGAATACCACGCCCTGTTCGGCGACCTGGTGGCGATGGAGGCCTACCGACGGAGCCTGCTCGAGCAGGCCAGCGGTGATGATCTCACCGCATGAGGCCTGACCGGTGACGCAAAACGCGATAAAGTAATCGCCGTTCCGACTCGTTCCTTCCGAAAGGCCTGACCATGGCAACGGACAATCGGGCGCGGCGCCTGATGATTTTTGGTGCATTCGCGGTGGCAGCGGCCGCCGCCCCCGCGGTGGTGTCGACCCTCGCAATGCCGGGCGCAGGTTCGTCGGATCGAGTCGAGGCGACCTGCCTGGCCTGGTACGGCAGCAAGGTAGACGGGCAATGCATCTCCTGGTCGAACTCGACCGGCGGCGCCAGTGGCGGTGTCCCACAGATCTCGGTCGGCGGCCCCAACAGCGGAAATCCTGGGCTGAGCACCGGCCCGATGCTTCCCGGTCAGTCGATCAACGTCCCGCTTGGCTAGTCGGCCAGATCAGTTAGTCAGCCGGCGCTTTCCGGCTTCCTCGGCTCGACGACCGCGGTGTCGGCGTCGATCTCGGTCAGCGTGACCATCGCCGGGTCCGGCGAAACCCGGTTGGCGATCTTGCGACGTCCCGCTTCGAACACGGCCTTGGCAGCCGGACTGCCCGTGACGGCCCGATACGTGCCTGCGAGCTGCTCATATCGGCGTCGGCCGGCCTTGGCCCCCAACACATAGCCGACGCCCAACATGACGACATACCGGATCACAGCGTTCCCTCCAGACCACAGTGCGTTGGTTCCATCCTGCCTCACATGCCGCAGTGCGCGCCGAGGCAGGACGCCCGTGTCGGCCCGATACCTTCGAGCGCGTTTCCGTACGCTAGAGTCATCCCTCGGCCTGCGGCGGCACGAGAGCAGGCGTGGCAGTCCCCTGTAGCTCAATTGGCAGAGCATCCGACTGTTAATCGGACGGTTCCTGGTTCGAGTCCAGGCGGGGGAGCATGCGATTGCGCCGGCTTACGGCGGTGATGCTCCTGAGCCTCATCGCCGGGGGCTGCGGTTGGAGCCCGCCGCCGGCATCACTGCCCAAAGCGGACACCTGCTCGCCGTCGGACCCCAACGATGCGACCGTCCAGTCGGCATCGCCGGCCTCCCGGGGCCGCAGGGTGCACGGGGTGGCGCCAGATCGGCCGGGGCCACGCGCTGAACTGCCGGCTGTACTGGGTGCAGGTCAACGACGGCGGCGGGGACTCGACAACGCCGCAGCAGGTGCTGTTCTCCGACCGGAACACCCGCTGGGGACGGCCACCCCGCAGCCGCGCCCCTACCCAACGGTGCTGACGCACGGCGGCGATGAATTCGTCACCGTCCAGTACCAGTGGCAGGTCGGCGACAACCCGCCGTGCTGCCCCACCGGGATCGGCACGGTCCGCTTCCAGATCGGCGACGACGGCAATCAGTCGTCGCCGTCGGCGATGTGCTCGGGGTGCAGCATCTCGGCGTAGCGCAACTGCTCGGGGATCCCGAAGCCGTCGACCAGTGTCTCGGCGTACGGCCGAAGCGCCCGGCAGCGGTCGTTGATACCGCGGGTGACGGCCTTGGCGCGCTCGGTGGACAGGTACCGGTGCTCGATGAACCAGGCCTTGTCGTCCTCGATAACCGTCAGCGCGTACAGGTCGCAGACCATGCCAAGAAGCTGGCGGGCCTCGTCGTCCTCGCACGATTCGATCCCGGCCACGAAGGCCTCCATGACGATGCGGTCAATGTGCGCGCTCGCGGCGTGCAGCACGTGGTCCTGCACGGCGTTGAACGCGTCGAAGGCCGACATCTCCTTGCTCTTACCCTGTAGCCGACGCGCGACCGTCGACAGTAGGTATTCCTCGCGATCCTCGAACATCTTGACCTGGGTGCCGCGGTTGAACAGGCTGCCCTCTTCCTCGTTGTCCTGCCGGCTGTCGACGATGGTCTGCATGATGGCCTGCGCCGCAGTCCGTTTCATCACCCGTTCACTGGCGAAGTTGGCCCCGAACCGCACCCACTCGACGGGGCTCATGCCCTTGATGTCGTCGGCGTAGCCGGTGAGCAGCTCCTTGGCCACCAGCTGGGTCAACACGTGGTTGTCGCCCTCGAACGTGGTGAACACGTCGGTGTCAGCCTTCAGTCCGATCAGCCGGTTCTCGGCGAGGTAGCCCGCGCCACCACAGGCCTCCCGCGCCTCCTGGATCGCCTTGGT
>JAOPWF010000067.1 GCA_025965815.1 Mycobacterium sp. | reverse complement strand
CCGACGTCGTTTCCCGCCATGGCCGGGCCTGCAGGATCGAGTAATCCACAGCGGACTGTGTCGCGCATAACGCCGGCATCGCGCAGAGCCGGACGCGTGCCTGACCGTCGGCGTCAGCCGCCCAGCGCCGGTCCGGCCAGCGCGGGCAGGCTCATCGTGAGGACGAGCAACATAAGCGTGAACAGAAACCAGCCGGCGCCCTGCCACGCCCACCAGGTGCCGTGCTGGCGCCAGACCTGATACGTGCGTACGAAGGCCCGCAGGCCGCCGATCAGCAAGATGATCGGCGCACCGAGTGCCAGCAGTGTGCGCTGCGGCGCACCGCAGGCCACTGTGTCGGCGGTCGCACCGTGACAGGTGCTCACCCACACCGCAGCGACGACGACGAAGAGCACCGCGCCGACAGCGACCAGCAGGCCGAATCGGACGGCACCCCGGACCTCGGCATCGTCGTGCCGGAGGTCGTGCGGATTGCGATACACGGCAGCCCTACCCCACACCGACTACTGGCCGTCGGTGACCAATCACACCGCACGTCCTGTCGTCATTTCCAGGTATCGCGCAAATTGCCATCGTCCGTCATCCCTCGAGGGGCAGGTATCGCCCAATTGAACGATGGAATTCCCCGGCGCGACGCCGGATAAACGTCAGGACTGAACCCGCTGGTGGGCTGTGAGCAGCAGTCTGTCGTAAACACTGCGGGCCGGAAGCGCATCGTCGTAGTTGAGTTCGATGAAATCGCGGGAGATCTGTTCGGCCAGCAGACGGAGTTTGATGTTGGTTTCCTGCGATCGCCACTTCAGCAACTCGAATGCCGACTCCTCGCTGATCCGGTAGACGAGCATCAGCATGCCTTTGGTCTGCTCGATCGCGGAGCGGGCCTCGGCGATTTCCGCCACCGCCTCGGTGACCAACTCGTCCTGGACCTGGATCATCGACGGCGTCACATCCACGTAGAAGCCGTGCGTGCCGACCACCGATCCGTCATCGCCGTAGAGCTGGTCGCCGACCACGACCACGTGGTGGACCTCGCCATTGGTGTCGATGATCCGGTGCCGGGTGCTGAACGCCGCGGCGGTGCGGCGGATCTCCTCCAGCGTCGCGGCCACCTGTCCGTAGTCGTCGGGATGCTTGTGCGACAACACCAACTCGGTGGTGGGGCTCACCGTGCCCGGCATGTAGCCGTGCATCCGCTCGACCTGGGGTGACCATTCCCAGCGCTCGTCGGCGAAGTAGAACCGGAACCACCCGACTCGCTGCGGCGAGCCGCCGGCCAACGCCTGCTCGACCGGCGTCTGCCCCGCCCGGTCGGTCACCTCGTCGGTCATGAAGTGCAGATTAACGCCGCCGACTGCAAGCGGCATTGTCGCAACTCAGGTTGGCCAATCGGAATCTTCGGCGAGGCGCTTGATCGCAGCAAGACGGCGATCCCACCGCCGACCGATGGACTCCAGTTCGCCGGCCAGCGCGCTGAGCCGAGCGCCGAGCACACGGTAGCGGATCTCCCGCCCCGCCCGTACCGACTCGACCAGCCCCGCATCGGCCAGCACCGAGGTGCCTGGCGATGGCCTGCCGGCTCCCCGGGTTGCACTCGATGGGCGGACCGATGCGCCGGGCCACTGCGTGGCGCGTGCCGCTCACCATGCGATCGGGTCCGGGCTTCATTACGTTCGTGGCGTGGACCTCAATACCGTCGAGGTGGTCGACACGCCCACCACCCGCGACGAACTGTGGCCGCTCGGACCCTCCGACGCGGTGCTGGCCGGAGGTACCTGGCTGTTCTCCGAACCGCAACCTGAGCTGCGCAGGCTGGTCGACGTCACCGCGCTCGGCTGGGAACCGATTGCCCTGAGCGCCAACGGAATCGAGCTCGCGGCGACGTGCACCATCGATCGGGTGTCCGGACTGTCCGCCGAGCTGGCCGCGACGCGCCCGGACTGGGCCGCCGCACCGCTGCTGCACCAGTGTTGCTCGGCGCTGCTGGCGTCGTTCAAGGTCTGGTCGACGGCGACGGTGGGCGGCAACGTCTGCCTGTCCTTTCCGGCAGGCGCGATGATCTCGCTGACGGCCGCGCTCGACGGGACCGTCCACGTGTGGCGGCCCGACGGCACCGACTACCGGCTCCCGGTCACTGAATTCGTCACCGGCGACTCGGCCAACGTGCTGACACACGGTGACGTGCTGAGGTCGGTTCACCTGCCCGCCGCCGCCCTGCGGGCGACGACCGTCTTCCGCAAATTGGCGCCGTCCGCACTCGGTCGCTCGGGGGTGGTTGTCATCGGCAGGCGCGACACACCCGCCGACGGCGCCCGGGTAGTCCTGTCGGTCACCGCCGCGACGGTGCGCCCCTACGTATTCGAGTTCCCCGGAACTCCGTCGGCCGACGAGCTGCGCGCCGAGCACGCGCGCATCCCCGACGACGCCTGGTGCGACGACGCGCACGGCGATCCGGACTGGCGGCAGGCGGTGACGCTGGTGCTGGCCGAGCAGATTCGCGCGGAGCTGTCGTGAGCATCCGGGTCAACGGCGTCGACCTCTCCGGGGAACCCCGCGCCGGCCAGTGCCTGCGGACGTATCTGCGCGACCACGGCCACTTCGAGGTCAAGAAAGGCTGCGACGCCGGCGACTGCGGGGCGTGCTCGGTGCTCCTGGACGGCAGGCCCGTGCACTCGTGCATCGTTCCGGCCTTCCGCGCCGACGGCCACGAGGTCACCACCGTCGCCGGCCTCGGCACCGCCGAGGACCTGCACCCGATGCAGCGCCGGTTCGTCGAGGCGGGCGGGTTCCAGTGCGGCTTCTGTACGGCGGGCATGATCGTCACGGCGTCGACCTTCACCGCCGACCAGCTCGCGGACCTGCCGCAGCAGCTCAAGGGCAATCTGTGCCGATGCACCGGGTACCGCGCGATCACAGATGCGCTGTCCGGCCAGATCAACACCGAAAAGCCCGGCCCGGCAGCCGATGTGGGCCGGTCGATCGCCGCACCGGCCGGTGTCCGGGTGGTCACCGGCACCGAGCAGTACACGATGGATCACACACCGGAGGGCCTGCTGCACCTCGCGGTGCTGCCCAGCCCGCTCGCGCACGCCCGGATCCGGTCCATCGACACCGCCGCGGCGAAGGCCATTGCGGGAGTCCACCTGGTGCTCACCCACCACGACAGTCCCACGGTCGCGTTCTCCACGGCCCGCCACGAGAATCGGCAGGACGACCCCGATGACACCTACGTGCTGGACAGTACGGTTCGCTTCGTCGGCCAGCGGGTCGCGGCGGTCGTCGCGGACACCCTCGCGATTGCCGAAAAGGCCTGTCGGGCAGTTGTTGTCGAATACGAAGAACTGCCGGCGGTCTTCGACCCGGAGGTTGCCCGCGCGCCCGGCGCGCCGCGTCTGCACCACGGAAAAGGCCCGGCGTCGCGGATCGCCGACGTGTCCCGCAACATCGTCGCCGAGGTGCACGGCGAGGTCGGTGACGTCGACGCGGGTATCGCCGCGGCACAGGCGACCGATGGCGCGGTGGTGCGGGAGCGCTGGCACACCCGGCGGATCCAGCATGCCCACCTGGAGACACACGGCTGCACGGGGTGGCGAGACAGTCACGGCCGGTTGGCCATTCGCACCAGTTCGCAGGTTCCGTTTCTGGTGCGCGACGAACTCTGTCACGTCTTCGGACTGCGCCGCGAAGACGTCCACGTGTTCACCAAGCGGGTGGGCGGCGGGTTCGGCGCCAAACAGGAGATGCTCGCCGAGGACCTCGTCGCGCTGGCCGTGCTGCACCTGGGCCGCCCGGTGCGCTACGAGTTCAGCCGATCCGACGAATTCACCGCGGCAACCTGCCGCCACCCGTACCGCATCGACGTGACCGTGGCCGCCGGCGCCGACGGTGTGCTCACCGCGTTGGCGGTCGACGTGCTGACGGACGCCGGGGCCTACGGCAACCACAGCC
Source organism: Mycobacterium sp. (assembly GCA_025965815.1). GTDB lineage: Bacteria > Actinomycetota > Actinomycetes > Mycobacteriales > Mycobacteriaceae > Mycobacterium. The sequence goes on along the minus strand of JAOPWF010000067.1, from coordinate 2,905 downwards.
CGGGAGTGATGTTCCACGGCTGCGGGGAGTCGATCGCGGTGTACCGCTGCGACAACAAACGGGTCGACGCCCGGGCCGTCTACACCAATACGGTGCCGTCCGGCGCATTCCGCGGCTATGGCCTGGATCAGATGGTCTTCGCAGTGGAGTCGGCGGTGGACGAGCTGGCCGCGCGCCTCGGTGTCGATCCGTTCGAAATGCGCAGGCGCAACATGGTGGCACCCGGCGACGCATTCGTCGACTGGCACGTCCTAGACGACGATCTGACCTTCGGCAGCTACGGCCTGGACCAGTGCCTGGACTTGGCGCAGAACGCGCTGCGGTCGGGCAACGGCGTGCAGCCGCCCGAGGGTGCGCAGTGGCGAGTGGGCGACGGGATGGCGCTGGCGATGATCGCGACCATCCCGCCGCGGGGTCACTTCGCCGACGCGTCGGTCTCGATCTCGGCCGACGGCGTGTACACCGTCGCGGTCGTCACCACGGAATTCGGGAACGGCACGACCACCGTGCATGCCCAGATCGCCGCCACCGAACTGCGTACGACCGTCGACCGCATCGAGATCCGCCAGTCGGACACCGACGCCGGCGGCCACGACACCGGCGCGTTCGGCTCGGCCGGGATCACCGTCGCTGGCAGTGCGGTGTTGATGGCATGCCGTGATCTGCAAGCCTCCGTCATCGACGCGGCGGCCGAATTGACCGGTACGCCACGGCAATTGTGTGTGCTCGGGCCGCACGGCGTGCAGTGCCGGGACCGGTTCGTCGAGTTCGCCGACCTCGCCGCGGGTGGTCCGCTGACCGGTCACGGCCGCCACGACGGCACACCACGGTCGGTCGCGTTCAACGTGCACGCTTTCCGGGTGGCGGTCAACGTCGAGACCGGACAGGTGCAGCTTCTGCGGTCGGTCCACGCCGCCGACGCCGGTGTGGTGATGAACCCCGAGCAGTGCCGCGGCCAGATCGACGGCGGCGTGGCCCAGGCGATCGGCGGGGCGCTCTATGAAGAGGTCCGGATCGGCACCGATGGCACCGTCACCACGCAGGTGCTGCGCAACTACCACATCCCGCAGTTGGCCGACGTGCCGGTCACCGAGGTCTACTTCGCGGACACCGTCGACGAACTCGGGCCGATGGGCGCGAAGTCGATGAGCGAATCGCCGTACAACCCGGTGGCTGCGGCGCTGGCCAACGCCATCGCCGACGCCTGCGGCGCGCGGGTGCGTGAGCTGCCGATGACGCCGGCGCGGGTGTGGCGGGCCCTGCGGACTCCGCTACCGGCCGGCTAGTTCCCACACCTTCGCCGACATCCGGGTGAGGATCGCGTCGGCTATGTGTTCACCGCCGTCATTGCCCTGGCACGCCATGGCCTGCAGGATCACGTTGTCCCGGACGCGGGCCTGTCCGTAGCAGACCCACAACTGCGGCGAATCCTTCTGCTCCTTGTTCCACCGGACGGTGTCGGGCGTCACCTCGTTCACGGCGTACCGCCAGTCGGCTTCGGCCCTGACCTCCCTGCCGTTGCACGCCGCCAACGGGGCGGTGCCGGTCGCGAACACTTTCTCCGCCGTTGCCGCGTCGGGGTAGATGGCGGCGGACTGCGCAACGACGTGATTGCGGTCCGCACCGTCCCCGTCCGATGACAGCACGACGTGAAACGACGAATATCCATCGCCCACAAAGCCCTGCATCCCGACGCTGTCCAGGCCCGAACATGGCCCGCCGGCCGACATGCTCAGCACCGGCCGGGTCTGGTCAACCCGTGGCCGCAACTGCGCGCCGTCGATGTCGGAGACTTCCGACGGGATCAACAGCACGCTGTCGATCTGCGCGCTCGGGACGGACTGACCGACATGGACACGGTCCGGGTCGGCAACACCACCGGTGGTCCGCTCGCATCCGGCCGCGCACACCACCGTCGCAAGCACCACCGCGGCGAGGACCGGCACCGGAAGCCGCATGACGGCATCCTACGGCGATCCACCCGACTAGGGCCTACCGCGATGGACTACCGCGATTCGCGCAACGCGCTGCGCACCGCGGCGACCGCCGCGTCGAGGTCGGCATGCGACACCGTCAGCGCCGGACGAAAGCGGACGCTGTCGGCACCACTGGCCAGCATGACGACTCGACGGTCCCAGAGCCGGCGGATCAGCTCGTCGCGGCGGTGCGCCGTGGGCAGGCTGAAGGCGCACATCAGCCCGCGTCCTCGCACGTCGAGTACCAGTTCGGGGAATTCGCCTGCCAGCTCGTCCAGCCGGGCACGCAGATAACCGCCCGCCTCGGTGGCGTTCGCCATCAGCCGGTCGGACTCGATGACCTCCAGGATGCGGCGCGACCGCACCATGTCGACCAGATTGCCGCCCCAGGTGGAGTTGATCCGGGAGCTCACCGCGAACACATTGTCGCCGATCTCGTCGACGCGTCCACCGGCCATCAGCCCGCAGACCTGTGTCTTCTTCCCGAATGCGACCACGTCGGGAGTGACGCCCAATTGCTGGTAGGCCCAGGGCGTTCCGGTCAGCCCGCAACCGGTCTGCACCTCGTCGAAGATCAGCAGCGCGTCGAATTCGTCGCAGAGTGCGCGCATCGCGGCGAAGAACTGCGGCCGGAAATGCCGGTCACCGCCCTCACCCTGGATCGGCTCGGCGATGAAACACGCGATGTCGTGCGGATGAGCCTCGAACGCCGCGCGGGCCTGGCGCAGCGACTCGGCCTCCAGTTCGTCGGGGTCCGCGCCGGGGCGCAGGTACGGCGCATCGATGCGGGGCCAGTCGAACCTGGGGAAGCGGGCCACCTTATTGGGATCGGTGTTGGTCAGCGAGAGCGTGTACCCGCTGCGCCCGTGGAAGGCCCCGTGCAGGTGCAGCACCCTGGTGCCCAGCGCCGGGTCGCTGCCGTGCGCCTC
>JAOPWF010000460.1 GCA_025965815.1 Mycobacterium sp. | reverse complement strand
GCGCCGATGGCGGCCAGCTCGTCCATGATCGCGTTGACGTCCCGCCGCGGCACGAGCGCCCGGACCGCTACCCAGCCCGGGTCGGCCAGCGGTGCGATGGTTGGCGATTCCAGTCCGGGGGTGATGGCGGTCGCCTCGTCGAGCAACGGTCTTGGGCAGTCGTAATCCAGCATCAGGTACTGCTGGCCGAACACCACGCCCTGGACACGCGCGGCCAGCTGGTCCCGCCCGGTCGCGGCGTCGTCGTCGGGTTCGGTGCGCTCGATGAGCACCGCCTCGGAGTCGCACAGCGGATCTCCGAAGGCGACCAGATCGTGCAGGCCCAGTGTCCGTCCGGATCCCACCACGTCGGCGATCGCGTCGGCGACCCCGAGCTGCACCGATATCTCGACCGCGCCGTCGAGGCGGATGACCATGGCCTCAATCCCTTTGGCGGCCAGATCCTTTCGTACCAGATTGGGATACGCGGTGGCGATGCGTTTTCCGGCCAGGTCGGCGATCGTCCACCGCCGCGTCGCCGGCGCCGCGTAGCGGAAGCTCGATGATCCGAAACCGAGGGCGAGCCGTTCGCGCACCGAGGCGTCGGACTCCTGGGCCAGGTCTCGTCCGGTGATGCCGAAGTCGAGCTGACCGGAACCGACATAGATCGCAATGTCTTTGGGCCGCAGGAAGAAGAACTCGACGTTGTTGACCGGGTCGATGACGGTGAGGTCCTTGGGATCGGTGCGCCGCCGGTAACCGGCCTCGGAGAGAATCTCCGACGCCGGCTCGCTGAGCGCACCTTTGTTGGGCACGGCGACGCGCAGCATGCGCGATGAAACGGTTGCCCGGCGGGAATCGGTCACGGCCGGTCACAACTTCCGGTAGACGTCGTCGAGGGTCAGGCCGCGCGAGAGCATCAGCACCTGCGTCCAGTACAGGAGCTGGCCGATCTCCTCGGCCAGCGCCTCGTCACCCTCGTGTTCGGCGGCCAGCCATACCTCGCCGGCCTCTTCGAGGATCTTCTTCCCGAGCCCGTGTACCCCGCCGTCAAGTGCTGCAACAGTGCCGCTGCCGGCCGGGCGCGTCCGCGCTCGCTCTCAGAGTTCGGCGAACAGGGCGTCGAAGGTCTTCACGGCAGGCGATTGTTCCACGTGGCCGCGAGCAAAGTCACGGCGGTTTACACGGCGCAGCGCCTCTCAAGGCACCGCGCGGGGTTCTTCGTGCGTAATGGCCTCTCGGTGCATGTCCTCGAGGTTCATGCCTTTGGTCTCTTGCACCCACTTCCACACGAATATGAACGACAGGACGGCGCACAGCGCGTAGAACCCGTAGGCGATCCCTAGAACGTCGCGCAGCGCCGGGAAGGTCACGGTGATCAGCCAGTTTGCCGCCCACTGGGCCGCGGCGGCCAGGCCCAGCGCGGCCGCCCGGATACGGTTGGGGAACATCTCGCCCAGTAGCACCCACACCACCGGTCCCCACGACATGCCGAAAGCGATGACGAACACGTTCGCCGCGATGAGCGCGACCGGACCGGCAACAGGGCCCAGGTGCGGCTTGCCGTCGAGGAGCGGGGCGGTTCCGAAGATGATCGCCATTGTCGCGAGCGAGCCCGCCATGCCGGCCGAGCCGATCAACAGCAGCGGTTTGCGGCCGATCTTGTCGATCAGTCCGATCGCGATCAGGGTGGTGAGAATGTTCACAATCGCGGTGATCACCGTGATGACGAACGATGAGCTCTCCTTGAACCCCACCGCTTCCCAGAGCACGTTGGAGTAGTAGAAGATCACGTTAATGCCCACGAACTGCTGGAATACCGACAGGCCGACGCCGACCCAGACGATCCCGTACAAACCGCCGGTCGGCTTACGCAGATCACGCCACGACGGTGGCTTCTCGGCCCGCAGCGTGTCCTGGATACGGTTGATCGTGATTTCCAGGTTTTTCTCCCCGAGCAGCAGGGCCAGCACCCTGCGGGCTTCCGGAATCCGGAACTTGGCGACGAGATAGCGCGGCGACTCCGGGATCGTGAAGGCGAGCAAACCGTAGACGATGGCCGGGATCGCCATTAACAGGAACATCCACCGCCAGGCCGGCAGCCCCAGCCAGAGCACCTCCCGTGAGCCGCCCGCGAGTTGCGCCAGCACATAGTCGACGGCCAGCGAGAGGAAGATGCCGGTCACGATCGCCAGCTGCTGCAATGATCCCAGCCGACCTCGGATGCGGGGCGGTGATGTCTCGGCGATGTAGGCCGGGGCGATGACCGACGCAATGCCGACGCCGATGCCGCCAACGATCCGGAAGACGACCACCACCCACACGTTGGGCGCCAGGCCGGTCCCGATCGCGCTGACAAGAAAGAACACCGCGGCGATCTTCATCACCGAGATCCGGCCGATGCGGTCGGCGAGCCGCCCGGCGGTGATGGCGCCGGCCGCAGCACCGAGTAGTGCTGAGGCGACGGCGAAGCCGAGGGCCGCGTTGCCGACGTGGAATTGGTCCTGGATCGCCGACACGGCGCCGTTGATGACGGCGCTGTCGTAGCCGAATAGGAAACCGCCGAGCGCGGCTACCGAAGCGATCCGGATGGCGGTGTTGCTCGACGGGGCATCATCGTCGTCGAACGGCGACGGCGAATCGCCAACAGAGGGACCATGGGACATGAGGCGTCCTTTCCGCAGCATCGCGTGATGTCAATCACATCCAATCCCACTGTCTTACCACTGACAAGGGTTTCTGCGGGGGCAGTTACGCGGAGCGTTCTCCCAATTGCGGATCCAGTTGCGCATACAACGACCGCAGGTCGTCGACATCCACGGCGGCCAGCGAACTTCTGTGCCTGCGCCGGGGGCTTGCCGGTACCTCGACGTCGTTGGGAATCACCAACACCGGGCAGCCGGCACTCTCGGCGGCCGTCGCACCGGTGACCGAGTCTTCGACGGCGAGGCAATCCCCGGGTTCGAGACCCAGCAGCGCCGCCGCCCGCAGGTAGGGATCGGGTGCGGGCTTGGCGTGCAGCACCTCGTCGCCGCACACACTCGCCGAAAAGTACCGCCGGCCAATGCTGTTGAGGGCACGCTCAGTGAGCGACCGACGGGTGTTGGTTACCAGGGCCATCGGGACCTCCTCGACGGCAAGCGCGTCCAGCAACTCCCGGGCCCCGTCACACCATGGCAGGCCGCTATCGAAGAGGTCGCCGGTGTAGTCGTGGAGCCAGTCCGCCGATTCCGCCATCGCGGCCGCGTCGTGCTCGAGACCCAGGTCGGCGTACACGATCTCCATCACACTCTCCGCGGAACCGCCCACGGTGGCCGCGCGCACCTCCGGTGTGAGGGTGCCCCTGAGCCGCTTGTAGAGCGCCTGAAGTGAGACGTCCCAAAGTTTCTCGGAATCGACCAGGGTGCCGTCCATGTCCCACAGGACCGCCTTCACGAGTCCCGCCTACACATTGAAGTACTTGGCCTCGGGGTGGTGAAGCACGAACGCGTCGGTGGACTGCTCTGGGTGCAACTGCAGCTCCTCGGACAGCGTGACGCCGATGCGCCCGGGGTCAAGCAGTTCCATCATCTTGGCGCGGTCGTCCAGGTTGGGGCAGGCGCCGTAGCCGAATGAGAACCGGGCGCCGCGGTAGCCGAGCTTGAAGTAGTCCTCGACCGAGTCGGGATCCTCGGCTGCCATCGCCCGGTCGCCAGAGAACCTCAGCTCTTCGCGGACGCGCTTGTGCCAGTATTCGGCGAGCGCCTCGGTGAGCTGCACGCCGATGCCGTGTACCTCGAGGTAGTCCCGGTAGGCGTCCGCGGCGAACAGCTCGTTGGCGAAGTCGGCGATGGGCTGGCCCATGGTTACCAGCTGGAAGGGAAACACGTCCACCTGGTCGAGCTCGGTGGCCCGCTCGCGCGACCTGATGAAGTCGGCGATGCACAGGAACCTGCTGCGGTGCTGACGCGGGAAGGTGAACCGGAAGCGTTCGGGCGCATCGGGTCTGGGCTCGGTGAGCACGACGACATCGTCACCCTCGGACACCGCCGGGAAGTAGCCGTACACCACCGCGGCGTGCGCGAGGATGCCCTCGGTGGACAACCGGTCCAGCCAGTAGCGCAACCGCGGCCTGCCCTCGGTCTCGACGAGTTCCTCGTACGACGGACCTTCTCCGCCCCGTACTCCACGCAAACCCCACTGGCCCAGGAACAGCGCCCGCTCGTCGAGCAGACCGGCGTAGTCGGCCAGGGCGACACCCTTGACGATCCGGGTTCCCCAGAACGGCGGCACCGGCACGTCGACGTCGGCGGCGACATCCGACCGCTCCGGAATCTCGACCGGTTCCTCGGCCGCTTTACGTTGGGCGGCAATGCGCTTCGACCGGGCGTGGCGGGCTTTGCGCTCCGCTTCCTTCTCGCGGGCGGCGATCGCCTCTGGGCTGTCGGTGTCGGGCTTCTCACCGCGCTTTGTGCTCATGATGGTGTCCATCAGCCGCAGACCTTCGAACGCGTCACGGGCGTAATGGACTTCACCCTCGTAGACGTCGGCAAGGTCGTTCTCGACATAGGCGCGCGTCAGCGCGGCTCCGCCCAACAACACCGGAAACTTCTCGGAGACGCCCCGGGAGTTCATCTCTTGGAGATTCTCCTTCATCACCACGGTGGACTTCACCAGCAGACCGGACATACCGACCACGTCGGCGCTCTTATCCTGCGCCACTTCCAGAATGGTGTTGATGGGCTGCTTGATGCCGATGTTGACCACCTCGTAGCCGTTGTTGGTCAGGATGATGTCGACGAGGTTCTTGCCGATATCGTGCACGTCACCCTTGACCGTGGCCAGCACGATGCGGCCCTTGCCCGCGTCGTCCTCGGCCTTCTCCATGTGTGGTTCCAGGTACGCCACCGCGGCCTTCATCACCTCGGCGGACTGCAGCACGAACGGCAGCTGCATCTGGCCCGAACCGAACAGCTCGCCGACCGTCTTCATCCCCGCCAGCAGGTTCTCGTTGATGATGGCCAACGGCGGCTTCTGCGTCATGGCCTCGTCGAGGTCGGTGTCCAGCCCGTTGCGTTCGCCGTCGACGATGCGCTGCGCCAGGCGTTCCAGCAGCGGCAGCTTGGCCAGCTCGGCGGCCCGGGTCTCCTTCGTCGACGACGCCGACACGCCCTCGAACAGCGCCATCAGCTCCTGCAGCGGGTCGTATCCATCGCGGCGCCGGTCGTACACCAGGTCCAGCGCGACCTCGCGCTGACGATCCTCTATGCGGTTCATCGGCACGATCTTCGACGCGTGCACGATCGCCGAATCCAGGCCGGCCTCGCGGCATTCGTTCAGGAAGACTGAGTTCAGCACCTGGCGCGCAGCGGGATTGAGGCCGAACGAGATGTTGGACAGGCCCAGGGTGGTCTGTACGTCGGGGTGCCGCTTCTTGAGTTCGCGGATCGCCCCGATGGTCTCGATGCCGTCCTTGCGGGACTCCTCCTGACCGGTGCAGATGGTGAACGTCAGGCAGTCGATCAGGATCGAGGATTCATCCACGCCCCAGTTGGTGGTGATGTCGGAGATCAGGCGCTCGGCGATGGCGACTTTGGTGTCGACGGTGCGGGCCTGGCCGGTCTCGTCGATGGTCAGCGCGACGACGGCGGCGCCGTGCTCGGCGACCAGTTCCATCGTCTTGTGGAACCGGGAGTCCGGGCCGTCGCCGTCCTCGTAGTTCACCGAGTTGATCGTGCAGCGACCGCCGAGGTGCTCCAGACCCGCTCGCAGCACCGCTGTTTCGGTGGAGTCCAGCATGATCGGCAACGTCGAGGACGTCGCGAGCCGGCTGGCCAGAGCGTTCATGTCCGCAACGCCGTCGCGGCCGACGTAGTCCACGCACAGGTCGAGCAGGTGCGCGCCGTCGCGGGTCTGATCCTTGGCGATATCGAGGCACTTCAGATAGTCCTCGGCCAGCATCGCGTCGCGGAAAGCCTTGGAGCCGTTGGCATTGGTCCGCTCGCCGATCATCAGCACCGACGCGTCCTGATGGAACGGCATGGCGGTGTAGAGCGAGGACACCGACGGCTCGAAGGTGATGTTGCGCGACGCGCGGTTCACGTCGTGCACCGCCGCGGCGACCTGCCGGATGTGCTCGGGCGTGGTGCCACAGCAGCCACCGACCAGCGAGAGTCCGAACTCGCCGATGAAGCCGGACAACGCATCGGCCAACTCGTCGGGCTGCAGCGGGTACTCGGCGCCGTTGGCGCCCAGCACCGGCAAACCGGCGTTCGGCATCACCGAGACCGGGGTGCGGGCGTGCCGGGACAGGTGACGCAGGTGCTCGCTCATCTCGGCGGGGCCGGTCGCGCAGTTCAGGCCGATCATGTCGACGCCGAGCGGCTCGACCGCGGTCAGCGCGGCGCCGATCTCGCTGCCGAGCAGCATGGTGCCGGTCGTCTCGACGGTGACATGGGCGAAGACCGGGATGCGCCGGCCGAACTGCGCCATCGCCCGCCGGGAACCCAGCACCGCCGCCTTGAGCTGCAGCAGGTCCTGGCAGGTCTCGACCATGATGGCGTCGGCGCCGCCGTCCAGCATCCCCAGCGCGGCCTCGGTGTATGCGTCGCGGATCGTTGCGTACTCGGTGTGGCCGAGGGTCGGCAGCTTGGTGCCCGGCCCCATCGAGCCGAGCACGTAACGCCGGTGATCGGGTGTGCTGATTTTGTCGGCGACGCGGCGGGCGATCGTGGTGCCCTTCTCCGCCAGGTCCCGAATGCGGTCGCCGATGTCGTAGTCGCCGAGGTTGGACAGGTTGCAGCCGAAGGTGTTGGTCTCCACCGCGTCGGCGCCGGCCTCGAAGTAGTCGCGGTGGATCTTCTCCAGCACGTCCGGGCGAGTGTCGTTGAGAATCTCGTTGCAACCCTCTAGGCCGCGAAAGTCGTCGAGCGTCAGATCGGCTGCCTGCAGCTGGGTGCCCATGGCGCCGTCGCCCACCATGACCCGCTTCGACAAGGTGTCGAGGAGGTCCGTGTCGTAGCCGTGGTTGTCAGCGGAAGTCACCTCAATAGGATAGTGCGTCTAGGAAATCGGCTGCCTCGGCTCTGCGGCCAACCGGCTCATCGCGGGCAGGCAGGCCTTACGCTGAATCTGTGACCCCGTCCGATGCGAGCGGCCGCCCGCCTAATGAGAAAGGCGCCGACCTGCCTGAACTCCACGACACCATCGTCGTGGCGGCGTTCGAGGGCTGGAACGACGCCGGCGACGCCGCCAGCGACGCGCTGGAACACCTGGACGCCATCTGGGAGGCCGAGACGATCGTCGAGATCGATGACGAGGCCTACTACGACTATCAGGTGAACCGACCGGTGATCCGGCAGGTCGACGGGGTCACCCGCGAGCTGGTGTGGCCGTCGATGCGGATCTCGCATTGCCGGCCGCCGGGCAGCGACCGCGACATCGTGCTGATGCACGGGGTCGAGCCGAATATGCGGTGGCGGACCTTCTGCGCCGAGTTGCTGGCCATCGCCGACAAGCTCAACGTCGACACCGTGGTCATTCTGGGTGCGCTGCTGGCAGACACCCCACACACCAGGCCGGTGCCGGTGTCCGGCGCGGCCTACTCCCCCGAATCCGCGCGGTACTTCGGCCTGGAGGAGACCCGTTACGAGGGCCCGACCGGTATCGCCGGGGTGTTTCAGGATGCGTGTGTCGCGGCCGGGATCCCCGCGGTGACGTTCTGGGCGGCGGTGCCGCACTACGTCTCGCAGCCGCCCAACCCGAAGGCGACGGTGGCGCTGCTCCGCCGGGTGGAGGATGTGCTCGATATCGAGGTGCCGCTGGCCGACCTGCCGACCCAGGCCGAGGAATGGGAGGAGGCGGTTACCGAGATGACGACGGAGGACGAGGAGATCGCCGAATACGTGCAGACGCTGGAGCAGCGTGGCGATGCCGAGGTCGACATGAATGAGGCGCTCGGCAAGATCGACGGCGACGCGCTGGCCGCGGAATTCGAGCGGTACCTGCGCCGCCGCGGCCCCGGCTTCGGGCGAGATCCGCGCGGCTAGACCGTGGCCGCGGCCCGATCTGCGGCCCGTTCGGATTTGCGGGCTTCCCGTTCGAGGTAGCGGGCCTTGGATTCGATGAACTTCACCGCGTCGAGGTCCATCTGCTCGATGAACACCCCAAGCTCGTCGCGCCGCCGTGCACCTTCCCCGGTGAAGTCCTCGCGTTCGAAGATCCGCCATTTGCGCAGCACCGGCATGACGACATCATCGAGATGCTGGCGGAGGTCGTAGATGCCCCCGACGGCGATCTTCACGGCGTTACGACGAAAGTTGGGTATCGAGTAGCCGGGCATCTGGAAGTTCAGCAGGATCCGCCAGATCGAGGTCATGGTCTGGTCCGGCGAAATGTCCAGCGCCGCCGCGGTCAGGCTGCGATAGAAGATCATGTGCAGGTTCTCGTCGGCGGCGACCCGCTTGAGCAGTCCGTCGGCGATGGGCTCGGCGCAGGCCTTGCCCGTGTTGCGGTGCGAGACGCGGGTGGCCAACTCCTGGAACGTCACATAGCAGAGTGCGTCCAATACCGACTCGGGCCGGATCGTCCGCTGTCCTTGCTGGCCGGGACTGAAGCCGGCGGTCACCTGCGCGATCCGGGCCTGTTCCAACGCGACCGGGTCCACGGACCGGGTGACGACCAGATAGTCGCGCAGGGCGATACCGTGCCGGTTCTCCTCCACCGTCCACCGGTTCACCCATGCTCCCCATGCGTCGTCGAGGCTGAAATGCCCCGCGATCGCGCGGTGGTAGGACGGCAGGTTGTCCTCGGTGAGCAGGTTGGTGATCATCGCGACCCGGGCCAACTCGGAGAGGGGGGACTGTTCCACGCCCCAGTCCTGTCCACCCAGTACGGCGAAGTCGCGACCGTCTGACCACGGGACATAGTCGTGCGGGTTCCAGTTTCTCGTCGATGCGAGGTGCTCATCGAGGCCCGCCTCGGCGACCGGTTCGAGCTCGCGGAGGAGTTGGACATCGGTAAGTGATTCCGCCATCGCCCGTCAGTCCCGTCGTCGTGTCAACACAAGTGCGCGACCGCCACAGCATCGCGATGAGTTCGGCACACGCTACCGCAGCACCGCCTCGAACCCCGGGAGGTCGGCCTACACCTTCTCCGGTTTCGGGGCCTGCCACTGGCCGTCAAGCGCGTCGGGTTTGGGCCAGTACAGTCGCTCCACCAGGCGGAACGGCCCCGGCGGCGCGGGCAGCCAGTTGGCTTCCTGCTCCGGGCCCGGAGACTGATTCTGGACATAGAACGTGTAGCCCCCGTCCGGATCCTTGACGAGGCTTTCGAGCATCGGCGAGTTGATCAGGTACCGGCTGATCGGATTGGCGACCAACAGGCTCGACGGCAGCTCATACATCGTGAGCGACCAGAAGGCGTTCACCGGCGGCAGTTGGCCCGGCGGGAACCGGTAGATGTAGTTGTTGGCTCCGGTCAGCGCAGCGCCGGCCGCATCGGTGCCGAATGCCGGATAGAACGCCTCTTCCTTCGAATTCCCATAGATGCCGAGTACCGCGCCGGCCATCCGGTAGAGGTAGTTGCCGTTCAGGAACTCCCGGGTGCCGAACAGATCGGCCGACGTCACTTGGCCGGTATCCAGCTTGTCCTTCTGGAGCGTTGTCAATTCCGCCCAGGCATCGGACATTCCGCCCTCGATCGCGGTGCGCATCTCCGGTGTCAAGGATTCGGAGTCGAAGGTGCCGTCAGGTCCGATGCCGATGGAGGCGAAGCGGGCCCGCATGTCCTGCTCGCCCGGCAGCGTTGGCGCAAAGCGCATGACGAAATTCAGGATGTCGAAGAACTGCGGCGAGGTCTTCTGCTGGTCGGGTGTCAGGGGCGGAAGGAAGTCGATCGGCGGCGCCGCAGCGGCGGGTGGCTGCTTCAGGAACGCCGACAGCGGCTGCACCTGATAGCCGTCCTGGATCTTCTTCACGTTGTCGAGGTCGCTCTGGTTGAACAGTTGGGTGCGGTAGATGACCAGCGCCAGGTCGGTGTCGGACTTGATGACCTGGTCGACTCCGGCGGGCTTGTCACCCTTGAAGCCCGGTCCGGCGAGGAGGTACGTGCCGCCGCCGTTGCCGGTGGTGCGGCTGCCGACATAGGCGAAGTTGTAGGTGTAGCCGTCGACGAATTGCAGTGAGTAATACCTGCCTTCGTCGATGGGTGGCACGGTCAGCACGAGGGGTTCGAAGCGGAGGTCGGCCCCGACCATCGAATACGGCGTGTCGGAATTGGGCGTCTGGACGGCGGTATCGGCGGGCGTATACAGCCGCGCCGTGTTGTGGACGACGTTCCAGTCGCCCTTGTATTCGGGGTCTTCCTTGTTGACGAAATAGGCGAACTGGACCCGGTAGTTGTCGACCATCGGGAAGCCGTAGATGTAGGCCTCCTTCGCGATTGCGCGGGCCTGCGCGGGTGTGACCGTGCCGGTGGGGGTGGTCGATGTGGGGGTGGCCGCAGAGTCCTTCTTGTTGTTGTCGCAGCCGGCCAGCGCGGCAAGCAGCAATACGGCTGCGGCAATCCCCGCGATCCGGCGGCTCACCGCGCCGACCGCTTCTCGACCGCCTCGGTGCGGGCGCCCATCGAGCGACCGAGTGCGGCAACCTCCGCGCCCATGCGGGGCAGCGGGTCTGGGACGAACTTGCGAATGGGACCCTCGCCGAGCCGGGTCGACAGCACCGGCCGCAGCCACCGCTTGGCGCCCACCCGGCCCGGGCAGTTGAGCTGGCGTTTGCGACCCTCGATGCCCTTGACGAACGCCCCGCCGCACTTGTCCACCGTTGTCGTCTTGTTGAGCGGACTGGGCAGGGAGGCCAGCAGTTCGCGGAAGGTGGGCCGATCTTCCTTGGTATCGCGGACCAGCGGGGTGTCGATCCCGGACATGTGCGCGATCCGACGTCCGCCCCGTGGTGCGCGACCTCCAGTCGCAGCGCGTTCGCGCACTGCTCCACCGCGGCCTTGGAGGAGTTGTAGGGCGCCAGGCCGGGCGCGGCGGCGTAGTCGGCGAGCGACGAAACGATCAGCACGTAGCCACGGCGGTCGATCACGGCGGGCAGCGCCACATGCACGGTGTTGAACACGCCGACCACGATTGACGTCGATCAGCAGCTTGAACGGGTCCGGGTCGACCTGCAGCACCGACCCGTAGCCGGCGATCCCTGCGTTGGCCAGCACGATGTCGATGCCGCCGAAATGCTCGACGGCCTGATCGGCGGCGGCCTGCATCGCCGCCAGGTCGCGGACGTCGGCGAGCACCGTCAGCACCCGGTCCTTACTGGAATGGGATGTCGCCGGCCCAGCGGCTCCGAGTTCGGCGGCCAACTCCTTTAGCGGCGCTTCGTCCAGGTCGGTCAGGACGAGGCTGGCGCCCTTGGCGTGCAACCGGGCACCGCCGCTGATCAAGGCAACCTTGCCGTTCACAGAATTCATAGGCCCGAAACGTACCTCACCGCGCCCGGTGGCGTGGCGGTCTGGCGGCCTCTACAACTGCACGCCGAGCAGCGCGTCCACGGCGGCGGCGACCAACGTAGGAGCCTCGGCGTCGTGGCCGCCGTAGGTGAGTGCGTCGGTAGCCCAACCATCCAGGGCGGCAATCGCTTTCGGTGTATCGAGGTCATCGGCGAGGTAGCGCCGCAACCGCGCGACGACGTCCGACGCGTCGGGGCCCGCGGGTAGCGACGTCGCGGAACGCCAGCGTTCCAGCCGGGCCTGCGCCTCGTCGAGCACGGCGTCACTCCACGACCGGTCGGCGCGGTAGTGGCCGGCGAGCAGGCCGAGCCGGATCGCGGACGGGTCGACGCCGTCGGCGCGCAGCCGGGAGACCAGCACCAGGTTGCCGCGGCTCTTGGACATCTTGTGGCCGTCCCAGCCGATCATGCCCGCGTGCACGTAGTGGCGGGCGAATCGTCGCTCCCCCGTGACGGATTCGGCGTGCGCGGCGGAGAATTCGTGATGCGGGAAGATCAGGTCGCTGCCGCCGCCCTGGATGTCCATGCCGGTACCGATGCGGCTCAACGCGATGGCC
>JAOPWF010000444.1 GCA_025965815.1 Mycobacterium sp. | reverse complement strand
AGCGGGTGATCGTGAGGGAGGTGCCGGTGCCTCAATCGCCGCCGCCTGTGCAATCGTTGTCATCGCCGCCGGGGCGGCCGGATACGCTTTCCGGCGGCGCCGAGGTCGAAGAAGATGCCGCTTATTTTTACGACCAGTTGACCCCTTACGGCGAGTGGATCGAAGTTCAGGAATTCGGTCCCTGCTGGCGGCCACACGATTATCTCCCGGACTGGCGGCCTTATACGCTGGGCCACTGGGCCTACACGGACGAATGCGGCTGGTTCTGGATCACTGACGAGCCCTTTGGATGGTGTTGCTACCACTATGGTCGCTGGGCATTCGTGGAAAGGGTCGGGTGGTGCTGGGTCCCGGGGCGCACGTGGGGCCCCGCATGGGTGGTGTGGCGGCAGGGTGGCGGCTATATCGGCTGGGCTGCGCTGCCACCCGGCCGCGGCGGCGTAGACGTGAGCATCGAGATCGGCGTCAACGTCGCCGAGCCACCGCACTGGGCGTTCGCCTTTGTTGAGGAACGGTACATCACCGATGAGCACCTCCGCGACCACATCGAGCCGGCCACGCGAAACGTCACGATTTTCAACGTCACGAAAAACATCACCCGCTACGAGGTGGTCAACGGCCGCTTCGTCAACCGGGGCATCGACGTGAACTACGTTCAAAAGGTAACGGGCAAATCCGTACGGCACTACCGGCTGAACGAGGTGGCCCGACCGAATGCCGCCGGCGTCCACGGCGACCGCATCGGGGCCTATCGCCCCTCTCTGCCGGCGCGGCGCACCCCGGCGCGGGTATCCCCGCGCTTTGTGTCCGAGGAACCACGACCGCGCAGCGTCGCCCAACTCGAGAGCTACCGCCGCGCGGTTGAGGCGCGGTATCAGGAACTGGCCGCTCAAATGGCCGAGCGACACCAGCGCGAATTGTTCCAGCCTCCGCCCGGACTGGCGCGCGAGCAATTGCTGGCGCGGCAACAGCGCGAGGTGCGATCGTTCGAGGAGATGCGGAATCGCGAGCTTCAGACCATGCAGATGCGGGGTCGGGCCAGAACGCTGCGCCGCTGGCCGTAATAGCCACGCTCCGCGGGTGCCATTGAGGCCGTTGCACTACGAAAAAACAAACGTGGATCCTATTGGCTCGACGACATGAAGTCCCATTCCAACCATAACTGAAAGAAAGGAACCCAATCATGATCACCGAAATGACCGACAGCGAACTGCAGCAGGACGTGCTTCGCGAACTCCAGTGGGAGCCAAGCGTGGATGCGGCGCACATCGGGGTTGCAGTGAAGAACGGCGTGGTAACCCTCGCGGGCCATATCGCCTCGTACGCCGAAAAGTTCGTGGCGGAGCAGGCCGCGAAACGCGTGCACGGCGTGCGCGCAGTCGCCAACGAGCTGCAGGTCAAGCTGCCGGGCAGCGAACAGCGGAGCGACGAGGACATCGCTGCCGCCGCCGTGGCGTCGTTGCGCTCGAACACGCTCGTGCCGGCCGACAAGGTGAAGGTGATCGTGAGCCACGGGTGGGTCACGCTGGAGGGAGAGGTGGAGTGGCAGTTTCAGCGCGACGCGGCCGAGCAGGTCGTGCGCAACCTGCCGGGGGTGCTGGGGGTGACAGACCTGATCCACGTCAAACCCCGGGTCTCGCCGCAAGACTTGCAGGCCAGGATCCAGGAGGCGCTGAAGCGCAACGCGGAGCTGGACGCGCAGCGGATCTCCGTCACGGTGGACGGGGGGAAGGTCACACTGCGCGGGACGGTGCGGTCCTGGGCGGAACGTGAGGAGGCCGCCCGAGAGGCGTGGTCGGCGCCAGGCGTATGGAGCGTGGACAACCAGATCACGGTCGAGCCCTGATGCGGAGCACACTGATGACCACCGGTACTACAACGGCCGCGGCACCGATAACCCCGCCGCCGAAGACGGACCAGGAACTGCAGCGCGAGGTGCTGTTGGCGCTGCGGTGGAACCCGCTGGTGGAGGCGACCCGGGTGGCCGCATCTGTCGACGGCGGCATCGTCACGCTGCAAGGGCGCGTCGAATCCTACCGCGCGATGCGAGCGGCCGAAGAGGCGGCGCGACGCGTCGCAGGGGTGCGCGGAGTGGTAAACGAGCTGGTGGTGCGGCCGGACGACGACGGGGAGGTGATCGACGACGCCGACATTGCCGAGGCCGCCGTCCACGCGCTGAAGTGGAACATCTTCGTCCCGTCGAGCAAGATCCAGGTGTCGGTCAGCGACGGCCAGATCACGCTCGAGGGGGAAGTGCGGTGGCAGTTTCAGCGCCTGGCGGCCGAGGACGCGGTGCGCAACCTCGACGGGGTGACCAGGGTGATCAACAACATCCGCATCAAGTCGCATGCAACAGCGGACAACCTGAAGGCTGGGATCACCGAGGCGCTCAAGCGGCAGGCGATCCTGGACGCCCAGCGGATCACGGTGGAATCGGTGGGGGACCGGATCATCCTGCTTGGGACGGTGCGGTCGTGGGCGGAACGCTCCGAAGCGGAGCGCGTCGCGTGGTCGGCGCCGGGCGTGCGCGAGGTGGAGAACCTGATCACGGTTGAGGAGCCACGGTGAACCGGTGACGGGTGCGCAGGTCAGGACGAAGCAGACGAGCGCCGCTGCGGCGGCGGCAGCACCCGATTTGCGGCCGGCATCGGGCGACGAGCTGGCTGCGGGCAGCGGCGTGGTCGAAGTGTACGTGCAGGATCTGACGCAGCTCTTCGACTCGCTGGACCCGTCGCCATTTGAAGAGAAGACCCTGCATCGCAACGTGCACGAATACATCGTCAGCGCGTCGAAGGAACTGTCGGCCGGTGCGCCGGCGGCGCTGGTGGTGTACCTCGCGCAGCCGGTCGGGTTGCCGGATGAAGGACGGGTGCTCGGCGACGCCATCCGCGTCTACTTCCGGCGGCGGGCGGCACTGATGCGCCAGCAGTTGCGGGAGAGATTGCGGCTGGGATGGATCACGCTGATCGTCGGGCTGACGCTGCTGGCTGCTTCAGTCGTCGTCGGCCAGTACATGGCACGGCACTTAGGCGACGGGCCGCTGGCCACCGTCCTGCGCGAGAGCCTGCTGATCGGCGGGTGGGTGGCGATGTGGCGGCCGATGGACTTCTTCCTATTCGAGCTGTGGATGATGCGGGCTGAGCTGCGAGTATACGAGCGCCTGGGCAAGATCGCCGTGCGGATCGTCTACACCGCGCGCGATACCGGCGACGCCCGCCCGTCGCCCTCAGCGCCGGGGCGCCCGCGTGCCGAGGAGCGCAATGAGATCGGCTGCCCATGAATATGGAATACTCCGAGGCCGGTGCGACACCGCCGCCGCAATCGGCGGTCCCATCGCCGCTGGCCATCGTGCCGTACACACAGGTCCACGCCCTGGTCCGTCGGGTGTTGGAGAACCTGCAGGACATCGTCGCCGTGCTGCTGATCCTCCTGCTGTTTGGCCTGTCGCTGGAGGCGCTCTGGCGATTGGCGCACATCGTGGCGCTCCAGGCCGGTTCGGCGGGCGACACGATTTCGGACATCATGTTTGTCCTGATCCTGATGGAGGTTTATCGCCTGCTGATCTTCTACCTGCGCGAACACCGGATCGCGGTAGGGCTCGCCATTGAGTTGGCCCTGGTCAGCACGCTGCGCGAAGTGATGCTCCGCGGAGCGCACGAGTTCAACGCGTCGCGGTTGCTGGCCCTTAGCGTGCTGATAACCGTGCTGGGC
>JAOPWF010000417.1 GCA_025965815.1 Mycobacterium sp. | reverse complement strand
TCCACCCCGCGGTCATACCTGTCCGCCGCGGCGCTCGGTCTGTCCGAGGCGGCGCCGCGTGCCCTGCCGCAGGACTTCGCCGTCGCACTGGCCTCCCACCTCCTCGACGGCGGCCTGGTCGTCACCGCGCTGCTGGTGGCCGGTCTGTGGCTGGCCGGGTGGGGCGCCGCGCGGTTGACCACGACGGTGCTGTCGGCGGCCGGTGTGGGCGGGCCGTGCGTCGCGGTGACGCTGACGATCTGGAATCCCTATGTCGCGGAGCGGCTCCTGCAGGGCCACTGGAGTCTGTTGGTCGGCTCCGGCTGCCTGCCCTGGGTGGCGGCGACGGTGCTGCGGCTGCGGACCACGGAGGCCCGGACCTCGGCGGTGTTCGCGCTGGTGTTCTGGACCGCGCTGGCTGGGCTGACGCCGACCGGGCTGATGCTGGCGGCGACCGTCGCGCTGACCTGCGTCGCGGCGCCTGGTCCCGGCCGCCCGCGGTGGCTGTGCGCGGCCTTGGCCCTGAGTGCCGCGGTGTTCGCGGCAGTGCCCTGGTTGACCGCCGCCGCGGTGAGCGGGTCGCTGTCGTCTTCTGAGGCGTCGGGGATTACCGCGTTCGCCGCCCGCGCGGAGCCGGGACTCGGCACTCTCGGCAGCCTGGCGAGCCTGGGTGGAATCTGGAATGCTGAAGCTGTACCCGCCTCCCGCACAACACTTTTCGCGCTGGTCGCCGCGGTGGTACTGCTCGCGGTGGTGGCGCTCGGCCTGCCCGCCGTGCTGCGACGTCCGGCAGCGGTGCGGTTGCTACTCCTGGCGGCGGTCGCGGTGGTGGTGCCCGCCGCAATGGCGACGGGTCCCGGGCTGGCGCTGGTGCGGGCGATCGTCGAGGCGGCGCCCGGCCTGGGGGTGATCCGCGACGGGCAGAAGTGGGTGGCGCTGGCGGTGCCGGGCTACGCCCTCGCAGGGGCGGGCGCGGTGCTGACACTGCGGCGGCATCTTTCCGGCTGGATCCCAGGTCCCGCCGCGGCGGCCGCCTGCTGTGTGGCGCTGCTGGTCGTACTGCCCGACCTGGTGTGGGGTGTCGGCGGAAAGGTTGCGGCGGTGCGCTACCCGCCGGGGTGGGCCGCCACCGCGGCGGCGATCAATGCCGATCCTCGCCCGGTCGCCGTGCTGGGCGCCGGTACCATGCGGCGCTTCGCCTGGTCCGGTGGGGCGCCGGTACTCGACCCGTTACCCCGCTGGGTACGCGCCGACGTGCTCAGCACCGGTGACCTGACGATCTCCGGTCGGACGGTGCCCGGTGAGGGCGGTCGCGCCCGCGACGTCCAAAGGCTGTTGCTCGCCGGGGCCGATCGCGACGCGCTGGACCGCGCCGGGGTCGGCTGGGTGGTCGTCGAATCGGGAGCCGACGGCGAAATAGGCCCCGCGGCAAAGACTCTGAACGCCCTGCCGGTGGCCTACCGAGACGGTGACCTGACCGTATACCGGGTCGGCGGCGACTACCCGGCAGCGTCGGCGCAGCGACGGGGCGTCATGGTGGCCGCACATCTGGCGTGGTTGGCCATGCTGGTCGCGGGCGCGGCCGGGATGGCGGTGGCAGGCCTGCGTCGCACGCCGGCGTCACACCAGGCCGCTGACCCGCCGTCCGGTGTGCACTGACTCCAGTACGCTGCGCATCGCGTCGGAGCTCTGCTGCCAGGAGAACTCGCCGCTGCGGGCCTGCGCCTTGGCGCCGAGCTGGTCGCGCAGCACGTGGTCGGTCAGCAGCTGCTCGAGCCGGGTGACCAGTTCGGGGCGGTCGTCGACGAGCAGCCCGGTGACGCCGTCGACGATGGAGTCCGTCAGGCCGCCCGAGGACCGGTAGCCGATGGTGGGCACCGCGTGCTGGGCGGCCTCGGTGACCGCCAGGCCCCAGCCCTCCTTGCGCGACGGCAGCAGGTGCACCCACGATCTCTGCAGCACATGGTGTTTGGTGATGTCGTCGACATGCCCGTGGAATGTCACAGCGTCGGCGATGCCGAGGCGGGCCGCGTAGTCGAGAAGACGCTGGTGCCACCAGCCGCCGCCGACGACGTCGAGGTGCAGTCCGGGGATCCGGGATCGCAGCGCCGCCGCCGCCGCCATCGCGTCTTCGATCTGCTTGTGCGGCACCAGCCGGGACAGCACCACCACCCGCGGCGTGGCCGAGCGCGGCGCCGTCAAGGTCTGCGGCGGCGCGGCGTCCAGGCCGTTGCGGACCACCGCGATGCGACCGGAGTCCACTCCCAGATCGGCGAGGTCACGCGCCGACGGCAGCGACACCGTGACGTACTGATCGCGCCGGTGCACCCGGGGCGACAGCACGGATTCGATCAGCCAGCCGATCCGCCCGACGATCCGGCCCGCGACCGGCCATTGCTCGCGGTGGCAGTGATGGACCAGCACCGCCACCGGCGCGCGGGCAACGAGCCGGGCGAAGAACGGCATTCCGTTCTGGGTGTCGATCACCACGTCGGGGCGGACGTGGCGCAGCGGGCCGAGGCCGATGCGGGCGGCGGCAAGCGCGACGAACGCCCAGAGATAGACGGTGTAGCGGCCGCCGCCGCGACTGATGCGAACGCCGTCGACGACACCACGACGCGGCGCGCCCCGGTACCGCGCGGTGCGCATGGTCACCGCGACACCCGAGGCGGCCAGCTGAGCGCCGATGCGCTGCAGGTAGGTCTCGCTGCCGCCGCCCTGGGGGTGCCCGGTGTCGCGCCAGCACAGCAGCAGCACCGCGCTGACGCCCCCGCATTCAGACGTGGACGACATCGAATGCAGCGTAGCCGGTGCGTAGGGTGGTCCCGGTGCTTGCTCCTCTTCGCGCAAGCGGCTCATCGCCAGACGCCACCGACCTCTTCGGCCGACGGGCAACGCTGTCCCGGTCGGTGCGGCTGCTCAGCGAATTCCGGTACGAGCAGCGCGAGCCCGCCCGGTTCTACGGGGCGCTGGCCGCCGACACCGCGGACATGATCACCGACCTGTGGGCCGCGACCCACGACGGCCCACCGGCGGGCCGCACGCTGCTGGATGTCGGCGGTGGACCCGGCTACTTCGCGGACGCGTTCGCCAGGGCCGGGATCGACTACATAGGCGTGGAACCCGACCCGACGGAGATGCATGCGGCTCCGGCAGCGGCCGCCGGGCGCGGCATGTTCGTGCGCGCCTCCGGTATGGCGCTGCCCTTCGCCGACGCCAGCGTGGACATCTGCCTGTCGTCCAATGTGGCCGAACATGTGCCCGAGCCGTGGCGGCTCGGTGGCGAGATGCTGCGCGTCACCAGGCCGGGCGGTTTGGCGGTGCTGTCCTACACGGTGTGGCTGGGTCCGTTCGGCGGCCACGAGATGGGCCTGACCCACTACCTGGGCGGGGCCACGGCGGCGGCGCGCTACACCCGCAAACACGGGCAGCCGGCCAAGAATCACTACGGCTCGTCACTTTTCGCGGTATCCGCGGCCGACGGGCTGACGTGGGCGGCCAGCACCGGCGCGCTGGTCGCCGCATTTCCCCGCTACCACCCGCGATGGGCGTGGTGGATGACGTCCGTCCCGGTCCTGCGCGAATTTCTGGTGAGCAACCTGGTGCTGGTCCTGCGGCCGCAGTGAGTACTTGACTGAAACAGGTTCTCGTTTTGCCCTGCGCTCGGTACTGTGGGCGCCATGACGCAGAGCGTGAAGACTGCTTACAAGACCGAGTACGAAAAGCTGTTCATCGGCGGTAAGTGGACCGAACCGTCGACTTCCGAGGTCATCGAGGTGCACTCCCCTGCCACCGGCGAATACGTCGGCAAGGTACCGATGGCGGCTGCCGCCGATGTGGACGCCGCCTGCGCCGCGGCGCGCAAGGCGTTCGACCACGGCCCGTGGCCCAGAATGTCGCCCACCGAGCGGGCCGCGGTGATCGCCGCGGCGGTCAAGCTGCTGGAGCATCGCAAGGACCTGTTCATGCATCTGCTGACGCTCGAGACCGGGCAGCCGTCGATGATCGTCGACATGATGCAGTACGGCGCCGCGCTGTCCGGGCTGCAGTACTACGCCGGTGCCGCCGACAAGTTCACCTGGCGTGACATCCGCGACGGCATCTACGGTCAGACGCTGGTCACTCGCGAACCCGTCGGTGTCGTCGGCGCGGTGGTGGCGTGGAATGTGCCGCTGTTCCTGGCCGTCAACAAGCTCGGCCCGGCGCTACTGGCAGGTTGCACCGTGGTGCTCAAGCCGGCCGCGGAAACCCCGCTCGCCACCAACGCGCTGGCCGAGGTATTCGCCGAAGCCGGCCTGCCCGAGGGCGTGCTGTCGGTGGTGCCCGGCGGCATCGAGACCGGCCGCGCGCTGACCGCCAACCCCGAGCTGGACAAGTTCACCTTCACCGGCAGCTCGGCGGTCGGCAAGGAGATCGGCAAGCTCGCGGCCGAGAAGCTCAAGCCGTGCACGCTGGAACTCGGTGGCAAGTCGGCGGCCATCATCCTCGAAGACGCCGACCTGGATTCGACGCTGCCGATGCTCGTCTTCTCCGGCCTGATGAACTGCGGGCAGGCGTGCGTCGGCCAGACCCGCATCCTGGCGCCACGGTCCCGCTATG
>JAOPWF010000050.1 GCA_025965815.1 Mycobacterium sp. | reverse complement strand
CCACCATCTCCTGGTTCACGATCAGCACCGGGATCAACAGCAGCAGCACCCACAACAGGCTGTAGCCGTAGTTTTGCCCGGCCTGCGCGTAGGTCGACACCCCGCCGGCGTCGTTGTCGCCGACCATTACGATCAGCCCGGGCCCGATGATCGCGAGCAAGGTCGCAAACCGGGTCTTCATCGAGCGGGGACGGTCGGGGTCGCTGACACTTATCCGACCCAGCGCGCCCTCGATGTCGCCGAGATGCGCGCTGTCGAGCACCGCGGTGCGCCGCGATGGCGGGTCCGGGGGGCGGCCCTGCGCCACTGGCTGCGCGGCGCGGTGGAGGGTGTTGTTGTCGTCGCTAGCTGTCATGGCCGTCGCCGCCCGGGGAGGTCGCGGTCGGGTGACCGGTCGCGGAATTCTCGGTGGTGTCGCGCACTGGTCGGGGGGCGGGTTCGCGCCGGCGCCAATCCTCGGGGATGGTGGCCTCCAGAACGTCGTCGACGGTGACGACCCCGAGCACCCGGTCGTCGTCGTCCACAACCGGGATGGTGTAGAGGTTGTAGTCGGCCATCAACAATGCGATGTCGGTCAGGTCGGCGTCGGCGGTGACCCGCACCGGATCCGAATCCATCAATGCTGCAACGGTGTCGGTGGGGTCGGCCTGCAGCAGGGTGATCACCGACACCACGCCGGCCAGTCGCCCGTCCTCGGTGAGGATGTGCATCTTCAGCAGTGCCTCTGGCTGCACCGTGCGGGCGGCGGCGATGGTCGCGAGCGCCTCGCCCGCGGTGGCCCCGGTGCCGCAGGAGACGAAGTCCACGTTCATCAGCCCGCCCGCGCTGTCGGGGTTGAACCCCATCAGGGTGATCACCTTGGTGCGCTGTGGCGCCGGCATCAACTCCAGTACCCGGCGGCGCCGCGACTGGCGCAGGTCGATGATCGCATCGGCGGCGTCATCCGCGCGCATCCGGCTGAGCAGTGCGGCGACCTCGGTGTCGGGCATGTCGTCGAGCAGCCGGCTGGCCTTGTCCGGGTCGAGTTCTTCGAAGACGTCGGCTTCCAGTTCCGGGTTGCTGCGCACCCGGTCGAGGATCTCTCCGCCCTCGGCTTTGTCGGCGCCTTCGAGCAGATCGGCGATCTGGGCGGGTTTGAGGGCACCGACCCGGCCGGACACGCGGCGCACCGCCATCGACCGGCCGTGTCCGATCAACGGCTCGAACGCCTTCCAATCCCGCGCCGCATGTCCGCCCGACGTTTTGAGTAGGCCGAACAACCGGGGCGGGCGGCGGGTGTCCAGCCGCGCCACAACCCACCCCTCACCAGTATCTTCAAGCTCGACGTCGTAGGCGCGCACCAACTCACCTGCCGCCACATCGATCAACCGGTGCCCGAGCACATCGGCACGCAACAACACCTCGCCGTCGCGGCGCTCAAACCCGCGCAGGTCGATCTTGTTCTTCGCCAGCACAACCCGGCCCGGGGCGTACTCGTGAATGGACCGGCTCCCGATGAACACCCGCCGGCCGCCGACCCCAGCCACAATCCCGGTCACCAACGGGTAGGTGTCCGCGCCGCGTAACCGGACAATGACGTCCTCGACCCGGCCCACCGTCTCCCCGGACCGCGCCATCACCGGGGCACGCAACAACTGTGAGAGATGAATCACCGGCCGCGCGGGCTTGGCGTGCTCAGGCGCGGTGCTTGACTCGCTCATGTGTTCTCCTCAGCAGTAGGCGTCGGGGTCGCTGGTGGTGTCCGCTAGAGCCAGGCCCGGTGGTGCCGCAGGTACCGCTTCGTCACCCTGTCGCTGGTGTTCACCTTCGTCTATGCCACGGCCGCGGCGCGGCTGCGGTGCGCACAGAAGTTGATGCCGCCGATCCTCGACATTCTCCAGTCGGTGCCGATCCTGGCTTTTGTCGGTGACGATACCGGCTTCATCGCCCTGTTCCCGGGGTCGCAACTCGGGCTGGAATGCGGCCGAGTGCGGTGAACATCCGCGACAGCGAGCGCGCCGCGTAGTAGGGCAAGGGTCATGCGTTCACCCCGCGTTCGTCCAACACGTCCCCGAGGGTCACCGACCCGCGTTCGCGACCGTGACGCACCGCCGTGCGCGTCGCATCATGCTCGCCCTTCGGCCCGGCCAACGCCGTCACGTCGGCCTCCATCAACGCTTGCATCACCTGCAAGCCGGCGCCGACAGCCAAGGCCAGCAAGCCCTCCTGCATGTTCTCGGCGATCTCAGCCATCGCCACATTGACCCGCTCCGGAAACGCGGTCGCACCCACGGGCTGGACTTGGCCACTCTTCTTCACGGCGGACCCCTTGCTGTTGGTGTTCTTGGCGGACGCCCGACACCTACCTCACGGCAGTCTCGAGCGGGGGACCGCCGCCTCAAGTTCCACGAGAACCGAACGAAAAGTGTTGCCAGCCCAGGCGATACGCGTCGATCGTCGGGTGGCGCGAGACCTTGCACTTAGTGCAACTCTGTGTAGTTCTAGGCCGACAATATAAATTATGACAAATAAATAATGACAACTAGACGATGGAATCGGCTTTCGCAATGACATTCGTACGCCGATATTGTTGTCCAGTCGCACTACAGCTGGCGGTGGTCGAAATAGATACGGCGGTCGCCGAGGTGTCGCGTTTTGCCGCAGTCTAATTGGCGGTGGCCTCTCGCCTCTGAATTGCGGGCGTTCTGGATCGGTCGTCGCGGGTTGTTGTCTGCGTGTCGACTCTGCTAGCGGTCCGGGGTCGCAAGGATCTTGAAGAGCATGTTGTTGACCTCGGTGAGGGTTTGGACGTCGATTTGGCGGCGGTGTTCGGTCAACCTGGCTTTGCGCAGGCTGGTTACCAGACCGGGTGCCGCCCAGTCGTTGTCGCGAAGATCGACGCCGAATCCGGTGTCGGGTTCGGTGTCGAATACGGGCACGACGATGACTGTTGGTTCGCTGGCAATCTCGTTGTACACCGTCGAGGAGATGACGAGCACGGTAATGCCGTTGTCGGTGGTCCAGATGTCGCCCCGGCGTGGGGATCTGCTCAACGCGTCGCCAGGTCGTCGAGATTGCGGTCGGCCCATGCCTCGCTGAACGTGGCAGCACTTGGATGCGCCTGCATCCATTGGTCATGCGCCGCGCAGCGCCGCCGCATGTCCTCGACGTCGAGGAGTCCTTCGATCCAGGAGTTCATCGACTGTCGGTCGGCGTCGGCATAGCGTTTAACCGCTTCATACGCGGTCTCGGACAGCCGAAGTGTAATCATGCGTGCCATCACTTGATGCTAGCAGATATTGCTAGTCGAGAGCCGTCTCGCCACACGGTCGAATCGACGGATGACAGGTTAAGCGTGGCACGCATTCCGCCAACCGCCGTCCGGCGCGGGAGCTTGTGGTGGACCACACCGGTCCCACAGACTCTCCCTATCGTTCGAGTGAAGGAGTGGCGTGTGCGGTGCGTGGCTGGAAACGATGGCGGCTGGTGGGCGCCTTGCAGCTCGGCGACTACGCCGACACGCTGACCTATCCAGTTCGGCGTTCTCCGTCGTTCGGTGAGCCCCGCCTCTATATCGAAACTCGTGGTCAAGCCGGTTTTCTGACATCGAGGATCAGTTCGACGACGCCATGTCGATCTTCACCGTACTGCTCATCCAAGACGCATTCGTCGACGAGGCGTTTCGCGGGCACCGCCTCGCCCCATGGGCCATCGCCGAAGTGGTCTATCGCATGTCCGACACCATCAACGGTCTCGTCGTAATGTGTCCGCATCTGTGCGGTCTGGTGGTCCCTACCATCTGGGACCGCATGGAGGAGGTCTACGACCATAGTTACCGGTACTGGCAGCAGCACCTCAACCTCGAACCGGTGCGCGATGGATTCCTCGGCCAGGCAACAGCATTCACCCACCTGGAGAACGGACGCGCCGCCCTCGACGACGTCCGTTCCACCTTTGTCGCCCTCGATGCGGCCACGTTGGCACACCGCCGTCAAAACAAGGACCCCGATCTCTGGCCATTGGCGAGCCGGCCCACGCACTAGCGTCGCTAGCCGACACCCCTCTCCTGCTAGCGCCGATCTGCGTGCGGCGCTGATTCGCGCTATCCGGGATCAGATCGACGGGGTCGGGTGGTCGCAGTCCATCGCTGCGCAGAACCTTGGCCTGACACAGCCTCGTGCGTCCGACCTCTACCGAGGGAAGATCTCGAAATTCTCGCTCGACGCTCTCGTGGAGATCGCATCGAAGCTGGGCATCCACGTCCGTGTCGAGGTGGATGCCGACACCGTCCTGCCGGCTTGATCCTGTAGTCGGTTCACCGTTGCCCGGGACATCGGACCCAAATGCTCCTGTAGCGGCGACCTCTGATGAGTGGGTGCGGCTCGCCTCCGCCAGCTGCTCGATTACGGCCGGGTTCAAATACTGTCAGCCCGACCACACGAATTGCGGCTGAGCTGCGATGATCGATACGTCGTTCCTAGCGCCCGGTGATCATGTTCGCCACCTTGGCGATCCTGCTCGTGTGAGGCAGATCGCGATGCGCCTCGCGCCGATCCGCCGCCCGGTACAACGCGTACATGGCCTGCACGCCGAGCCAGCGCAGCGGCTCCGGCTCCCAGGCGCGTACACGGCGACCCACCCAGGGCAGGCGAACGAGATCGGTGTCTCGATGGAGAACGAGATCGGCCA